>NZ_DAWEMK010000027.1:17224-19412 GCF_052362415.1 Paratractidigestivibacter sp.
ATACCATTGCGCGCGGGAGCTACCGACGGTCCCGGTTTCTGGTGAAAAGAAGTCCTTCTTGCCGCGTCCTGCGCGGGAACCGGCGAGCGTCGGTACCGACGGTCGGCAATTTTGGCGCAGCCCGGCGCCCGCTTTACCGACAGCCCCGTTTTCCCGCGCAGCCGTGCCACGGGTTCCAGATGTCACGCATGGCACATGCTAGCCGGCGACAGCAATTAACCGAATGAAGCCGTTTGCCCACTCGACGGCGTCGGCAAGGTTCTGAAGTACGGGTAACCCAGAGGCTTGCTCAGCGTAGAGCCCCTCCCAGCCGTCTCGAAGGACGACCTCCGGAGGCCGAGTCTGCGCCTTCCTGTACGCGAAGAGCCTCTCGCACACTCGCCTCTTCGCAACGAGGTCGAGCTCAGCGTTGGCAGCAACAAGCTGCAGGTCAACAAGATCACGGGCCCGATTGCCCGGCCTGGTCAGCGCGTGCAACTTCCGAGCGACCTGATGATCAAGCGGCATGAGCGGTGCCCGGCCGGGCGCCGGCAACCCAACCCGAGCAAAGAGCACGGCGGCATCAGCAAGATCGACCCAGTCCATGGAGTCCGCGTCGCCCACTTCGTTGTGCCCGACCTCAAGTGGAACCGAACACTTTTTATCACGGCAGTTGGCCGAGATTTACCACGGCAGTCGGCCAGGTTTTTCCGCCAGGTGAACGCGCCATAGGACGCTCGCCCAGCACAGGGGGCGGTCTACAGGCAGTGCGCCATGTAGAGGGGCAGCTTCAGGACGCCGTCGCCTTGGCTCAGCTGGCTCGGGTGCAAGACGAGGCTCTCCCCCACGCGCTTGCCGAACTTCTTGCGGAACTTGCCCAGCGAGACGGTGCTGTACCGCTTGCCGGACTTGACCTCCAGCGGCGTCACGCGAGGCTTCATTGCCGAATCGGCGAAGGGGAGCACAAGGAGGAAGTCAATCTCCATGCGCTCGTCCGCCTCACTCGACCACTTGGAGTAGAAGCGCAGCTCGTGGCCGTTGGCGACGAGCTGCTGGGCCACGGCGTTCTCCGTCAGCATCCCCTCGTTGACCGAGGCATCGCCCAGCAGCACCTGGCGGTACACCTCCGGCAGCGCATCGCCCGCGGCAGAGAAGGCCTCCGTGGAGAGCAGCCCCGTGTCGCCCATGTAGCACTTGAGCGTCGTGTCATCCTCGCTGAGCGCGAGCCCGAGCGACGGGTCGGTGCTGAGCGTACAGAGGTTGACAGTGGCGGCCTCCTTGAGCCAGGCGAACGCCATCATGAAGTCGCGGGAGCGGGAGCCCTCCTCCACCTCGGTGTACACGAGCTTCTTCTCGTGGCGCGCCAGCATCCCAGGGACGGCGTCGAAGACCGCTTTGATCCGCTTAGCGTCCGTGCCGCCGTATTTCTCGATGTCGTTGCGGTAGAGGCCGAGCACGTTGCGCTTCACCCTGTCGGCGGCCGCCATGTCCCGCCCCTGCGCGTACGCGGCGACGGCCTGTGGCATGCCCCCGACCAGCGTGTACTCGCCCCACAGGCGCATCGCCTTGCGGTGGAGGGTCTCCGGCAGCGGCCTGCGCGCGGCGTAGCCCGCGCGGATCGCCTGCGCCAGGGGCTCCTCCCCCATGGCCCAGAGGAACTCCTCGAAGTCCATGGGGGACATCCTCAGGGACTCCTCCTCGGAGGGGAGCAGGATGTCCTTGACGTTCGTCTTCAGCGAGACAAGCGAGCCAGTCTCCAGGTAGTCGTAGCGGCCGTCCGCCACGAGGTGCTTGATGAACTCGCGGGCCTGCGGGAAGAGCTGCACCTCGTCGAAGACGATGAGCGTGTCTCGCCTGACGAGGCTCGCGCCGTACGTCGCCGACAGGTAGAGAAAGAACGAGTCGAGGTCCGTCCGGGTATCGAGAAACACCTGCCTGAACTCGTCGGTCACGAGGCTGAAGTCGACCATGACGTAGGAGGAGTACTCGTTCTTTGCGAACTCCTCGGCGATAGTCGACTTGCCGATTCTGCGGGCGCCCTCGATCAGCAGGGCGCTGTGACCGTCGCTCTGGCGCTTCCATGCCAGAAGCTTGTTGTAAACCTTGCGCTTGAACACGTCTCGTCACCTCGCTGTTTCACGTTTCTTAGGGTTTGAGTATAGCTAAGTTCGCACGTTTCTAAGGGTTCACGAGGGCACGATTTCGCACG
>NZ_DAWEMK010000028.1:0-6655 GCF_052362415.1 Paratractidigestivibacter sp.
GTCGACGACCACGAGCCGGTCCTTGAGCTCAGGGCGGCGCGCCGCGAGCCTCTGGAAGCCGTCGAGGTAGCAGAGGCGGTTGTAGACGTCGTCGCAGACAACGAAGAGCCCGCGCTCGGCGGCGACGCGTGCCACGGCATCGAGCGACTCGGGGCCGTAGACGCAGCCGGTGGGGTTGTTGGGCGAGGTGACGACGATCGCCTTCGTGCGTTCCCCCATCGCCGAGCGCAGCGCGCCCTCGTCGATGGCGAAGCCGCTGCCCGTGGTGTCGAGAGCTCGCACGTGGCCGTGGGCCGCGCGGACGATCGTCTCGTAGAGCCCGAAGGCGGGCGTGGGGACGACGACCTCGTCGCCGGGGTTCAGAAGCGCGAGCAGCGTGGCGGAGAGCGCCTCGGTTGCCCCACAGGCCACGATGATGTCCTCGGCGCCGTAATCGAGCCCCTGCCCCCGCATATACGCGGAGATGGCCTCCCGGAGCTCCTTCTTTCCGTTGTTCGGCGGGTAGTGCGTCTGCCCCTCGGCGAGCGAGCGAGAGACCGCCTCCTTGACGGGCGCGGGTGTGTCGAACTCGGGCTCGCCGAGCGTGAGCTTGACGCAGCCGGGGACGGCAGAGGCGAGGGCGTTGAAGCGCCTGATGCCCGAGACGGCAAGCTGCCTGAGGTCGGAATTGGTGTCGGCCACGGAATCCCCCTTACCCGCGCCAGAGCATCGAGGCGTCGATGTCGGCGACCGTCGCAGCCCCGCACATCTCCATTGCGTCGGCGAGCTCGCCCTTGAGCTGGCAAAGAAGGGCGGAGACCCCGTCGGCCCCGTCACCGAAGGCGGCGACGACGAACGGGCGGCAGACGAGGCACGCCTTGGCGCCGAGCGCGAGCGCCCGAAAGACGTCGAGGCCGCTGCGGACGCCGCCGTCGACGAGGACCTCCAAATCGTCGCCCACTGCGTCTGCGATGCCGGGGAGGACCAATGCGGTGGCGGGCACCCCGTCGAGGACGCGGCCGCCGTGGTTCGAGACGACGATGCCGTCGGCGCCGGCCCGGGCCGCGCGCTCGGCAGCCGCGGGCGTCATGACGCCCTTGAGCACGAAGGGGATCCCCTCCTCGTGGCAGGCGGCGACGACCTCGGCGACCTGGCCCTCGTCCTTGGCGCCCGCGGGCGGGTTCTGCCCCTTGAGGAAGGGCAGGCCGGCCGCATCGATGTCCATGGCGACGGCCGCGGGCCTCGCAGCGAGCGCCTGGGCGAGCTTCGCGTCGAGGGTGTTCGCGTCCCAAGGCTTGACGGTCACGACGCCTGCACCGTCGAGCTTCGAGATGAGGTCGCAGGAGTCGGCCATGATCTGTGCGTCGAGGCCGTCGCCCGTCCACGCGAGCGTGCCTTCGCGCTCGGCCGCGCGCAGGACGCACTCATTGTAGCCGACGGTGTCGTACTTCTTGCCGTAGTGGCGCTGGACATCGCCAACGGGACCGATCATGACGGGCAGCGAGAGTTCGCGCCCGAGCACCGTGCAGGCGGTGTCGGCCTCGAAGGGGGCGTGCAGGGTGTCCATGTTCACGAGGACGTCCTGCCATGCGGCGTAGTTCCGGATGGCTACGGTGCCCGTGCCCTTGGCGCCCGGCCCCGGGACGGTGTTTCTGCACCCGCGGCCGTCGCAGACGGGGCAGGCCTTGCAGTACGGGCCGATGTTCCCGCGGGCAGCCGCGGCGAGCTCGGAATACTTCATGGGAAAGCCTTTCTATATAGAAGAGCAGGCAAGAAGCGAGCTGCGTGCTGCTTCTTGCCTGCCGTGAACACACGGATGACGAAAAGGGACTGTCCCTTTTCGTCATTTTAGGCGCGGGCGGGGACGATGCGGTCGCGGAGCCACTGAGAGAGCTCCGCGAAGGGCACGTCGAAGCGCTCGCCGGTCTCGCGGACCTTGACCTCGGCGTTGCCGGCGGCGACGCCCTTCTTGCCCAGGATGACCTGGTACGGGATGCCGATGAGGTCGGCGTCGGCGAACTTGACGCCCGGGCGCTCCTTGCGGTCGTCGACGACGACCTCGAGGTCGGCGGCGGCGAGCTCCTCGGTGACCTTGCTCGCGACGGGCCAGACCGCGTCGTCGTTCACGCTCATGGCCACGACCTCGACCTCGTAGGGGGCGACGCAGACGGGCCAGCAGATGCCGCGCTCGTCGCTGTGCTGCTCGACGACGGCAGAGACCATGCGCGAGACGCCGATGCCGTAGCAGCCCATAAGGAAGGGCTTCTCGCGCCCGTCCTCGTCCATGAAGGTCGCGCCCATGGACTCGGAGTACTTCGTGCCGAGCTGGAAGACCTGCGAGATCTCGATGCCGCGGGCGGCGTGCATGGGCTTGCCGCAGTGCGGGCACAGGTCGCCCTCGCGGGCGCAGACGACGTCGACCCACTCGTCGATCGTGAAGTCGCGGCCCATCTGGGCGTGGCGGTAGTGGTAGTTGGCGAGGTTCGCGCCGACGAGCCACCACTCGGAGGACTTGAGCGAGGCGTCGGCGACGACGCGGATGCCCTCGGGCAGGCCGACGGGCCCGATGAACCCCTTGACGAGGCCGGCGTCGCGGAGCTCCTCGTCGGTCATCATGTGGTAATCGCCGAAGACGTGCTCGGCCTTGACATCGTTCATCTCGTGGTCGCCCGGGACGAAGCAGACCGTCGCGCGGCCCTCGCCGTCGATGAGCGCCAGCGCCTTGCGCGTGGCGCTCTCCTGGACGCCGAGGAGCGCGGAGACGTCGGAGATGGTGCCGGCGTTCGGGGTGTGGACGCGCTCGAGCTCGCCCGCCTCGCCCTCGGCGACGGCGACCTCAGCCGTGGCGGCCTCGGTGTCGGCCGCGAAGCCGCAGTCGCACCAGACGAGCTCGGCCTCGCCGGCGTCGGCGAGCGCCATGAACTCGACGGAGGTGTCGCCGCCGATCTGGCCGGAGTCGGCGACGACGGGCAGGGCCTTGATGCCGCAGCGCTCGGCGATGCGGGCGTAGGCCGCCTTCTCGGCGTCGTAGCACTCCTGCAGGGACTCCTGGCTCGCGCTGAACGAGTAGGCGTCCTTCATGATGAACTCGCGGCCGCGCATGAGGCCGAAGCGGGGCCGGAGCTCGTCGCGGAACTTGTCCTGGATCTGATAGAGCGTCACGGGAAGCTGCTTGTAGGAGCGCAGCTCGTTGCGGACGAGGTCGGTGAAGGTCTCCTCGTGGGTCGGGCCGAGGACGAAGTCGCGGTCGTGGCGATCCTTCAGGCGCATGAGCTCGGGCCCGTAGGCGCCATAGCGGCCGGACTGCTCCCAGAGCTCGGCGGGCGTGAGGATGGGCACCTGGATCTCCTGGGCGCCGATGCCCTCCATCTCGTCGCGGATGACGCCCTCGATCTTGCGCAGGACGCGCCAGCACAGCGGGAGGTAGCTGTAGAGGCCGGCAGCGGTCTTGCGGATCATGCCGGCGCGCAGTAGCAGCTTGTGGCTCACGAGCTCGGCCTCGGCGGGGTCCTCCTTGAGGGTCGGGGCGTAGAGCGAGGACATCTTCTGGTAACGCTTCACGATGGGTCCAATCTCCCTATGAGAAGCCGGGCGCGCGGCCCGGCTCACGTGCAATTCATTAGATTCTACGGCAAGAAGGGCCACTCGCGCCACGCTCGCGACCAAAGCGGCCCTCAACCGAGCGCATCAGCCGAAGCGGCGCTCGATCTCGGCGAAGAGCTCGTCGACCATGTGTTCCTCGGGGACCTTGCGGATCGACTCGCCGTTCGCGAAGAGGAGCGCCTCTCCCCTGCCGCTCGCCATGCCGATGTCGGCGCCCTTGGCCTCGCCGGGGCCGTTGACGGCGCAGCCCATGACGGCCACCGAGATCGGCGCCTTGACCGACTGCAGCCGGCGCTCGACCTCCTCCGCGATCGGGATCATGTTCACCTGGCAGCGGCCGCAGGTCGGGCAGCTCACGAGCTCGGGGTGCAGGCGCCTCATACCGAGCGCGCCCAGCAGCTCCCAGGCGACCTTGACCTCCTCGACGGGGTCGGCGGTGAGCGAGAGGCGCATCGTGTCGCCGATCCCCTCAGAGAGCAGCACCGAGAGCGCCGAGACGTTCTTCACCGTGCCCTGGAGCATCGTCCCTGCCTCCGTCACGCCGATGTGGAGCGGGACCTCGGGGAGCAGGCGGCTGAGCTCACGGTTGGTCTCAATGGTCGCGGGGACGTCGTGGACCTTCGCGGACATGACGATGTCGTCAAAACCGCGTTCCTGGAAGTGACGGACGAAGCTGACGGCGCTCTGGACGAGCTTCTGGGGCTGCGTGAGGTCCTCGCGCGCGTCGATCTGGCGGTCGAGCGATCCGGCGTTCACGCCGATGCGGATCGGGATGCCGGCCTCCCCCGCGGCGTCGATGCAGGCGTCGACGCGGTCCCAGGAGCCGATGTTACCGGGGTTCAGGCGCATCGCGGAGGCGCCGCGGCGCGCGGCCTCGATGGCCAGGCGGTAGTCGAAGTGGATGTCGGCCACCACGGGCAGAGGCGACTCGCGGCAGATCTCCTGGAAGCCGTCGAGGACGGCGGCGGAGGGGATTGCCACGCGGACGATCTCGCAGCCCGCGTCGGCGAGCGACCGGATCTGGGCGAGGGTGGCGGCGGGGTCGTCCGTCTTTGTGGTGCACATCGACTGGACCGAAACGGGGGCGCCCCCGCCCACCTGCACGTTGCCGACGTGCACAGGACGGGTAAGCTCACGCGCGGGTTTGCTGCTCTGGGTGCTCATGCTGCTATCCAATCACGAATCTGACGATGTCGTTCTTGAGGACGACGACGAAGACAAAGAGGAAGAAGGCCAGCCCCACATAGGTGATGTAGCTCTGCGCCTTTATGGAGAGCTCCCGCCGGAAGGCGGCTTGGATGAGCTCGATCACGATCTTGCCGCCGTCGAGGGGCGGGATCGGCAGGAGGTTCATGAAGCCGAGCGACATCGAGATCGAGGCGGCGAGGAGCACGAAGTCCGAGACACCGGCGCTCGCCGCCTGCGAGGCCATGAGCGAGATGCCGACGACGGAGGTCGACTGGTCGAGGATCTGCATGGTCTGCTGAGGGATGAGGAGCCTGAACGCGTAGTTGCAGACCATCTGGGCGTAGGCGACCGTCAGGCGCGCGGCCTCGAGCGGGTTCGGGTGGTACAGGACGGTCTGGGAAATGATGCCGAGCTTGTCGGTCGCCTGGCCGTCCGGCAAATCGACCTCAAGGGCCTGCCGCCGGCCGTCGCGCTCGATGGTCAGGCTGAAGTCCTGCCCGGCGTCGAGGTAGGGCCTCATCGCCGAGGTGAAGTCGCTCCAAGTGCCCACCTCGGCGCCGCCGACCTCGACCACGCGGTCGCCGGCCTGAAGCCCGCAGGAGGCCGCGACGGTCCCCTCGCCCACGGCGCCGACGACGGGCTCGTTCGAGGCCGTGCTCACGCCGGAGACCATGAAGGCACCGGTGACGACGATGAACGCGAACGCGATGTTCATGGCGGGACCGGCGAGCAGCACGGCCAGGCGCTTGAGGAGCCCCAGGCCGAGGTAGGTGTGGGAGCGCTCCTGCGCGAAGAACTCCTCGGCCGAGCAGCCGGGGACGCGGGGCTCGCCTGCCACGGTCGAGCCCTCGGCAGCAAGATCGTGTCCGCGGTCGAACTCGGTGAGCAGCGACGCGTCGCGCGCAACGGTCTCGAACGCGGCCGGATAGGTCTTCTGGCCCGGCTCCTCGCCGAGCTCGGGGTTGTAGTAGGGCTGGACGGATGCCCACTCGCTCAGCCCCGCGAGCGCCGAGACGACCTCGTCCTCATCGACGCCGAGCTCGCGCGCCACCTGGGCGGACTCGACGCGGCCGTGGCGCTGTACGCACATGAGAACGCGGGCGGCGACGTCGGCGCCCATGGGCTCCATGCCGCTGATGCGGTTGTAGCCGCCGAGGAGCACGGGCGTGACGCCGATGCGCGTGCCGACCTTCTTGCTCTTGAACGAGAGGCTCCAGCGGCACGGCAGGCCGAGCATGAACTCGGTCACGCGCACGCCGAAGGCGCGGGCGGCGAGGTAGTGGCCCGCCTCGTGGATGAACACGAGGGTCGAGAGCAGAAGGAGCCCCCAAAAGAGGGCCGCGAGGAAACCGAGGATGTAAGACAAGGATTAGACCTCCGTGAGGATCTGGGAGGCGAGCGCGCGGGAACGGGCGTCGACCTCGAGGAGCTGTCCCAGGCTCTCTACCCGCTCCGGCGCCGTGCGCGACATGACGCCCTCGACGACGCGCTCGATATCGAGAAAACCGCATGAACCTTGGCGGAAAGCGAGGTTCGCGACCTCGTTCGCCGCGTTCATGGCGCAGGGGAGCACGCCGCCCGCGCGGCCGGCTTCCTTGGCCAGCCGCAGGCATCCGAAGGTCGACTCGTCGGCCTCTCCGAAGGTGATGGGCGAGCAGGAGCCCCAGTCGACGCGCTCGACGGACGTCTCCCAGCGCTCGGGATAGCTGAGGGCGTACTGGATGGGGGCGCGCATGTCCGAGCCGCCGAGCTGGGCCTTCACGACGCCGTCGGAGAACTCGACCATGGAGTGGATCTTGCTCTGGCGCTGGACGAGCACGCGCACGTCGTCGATGGGCACCTGGAAGAGGTGGTGCGCCTCGATGACCTCGAGGCCCTTGTTCAT
>NZ_DAWEMK010000028.1:6665-12226 GCF_052362415.1 Paratractidigestivibacter sp.
TGTTCATGAGGCTCGCCGAGTCGATGGTGATCTTCGCCCCCATGTCCCAGGTGGGGTGAGCAAGGGCGTCGGAGGAGCTCACGCGCGCGAGCTCCTCGCGGGTCTTACCATAGAACGGGCCGCCCGAGCAGGTGAGCCATAAGCAATGGACGTCCGAGCGGCGCTCGCCGACGAGGCACTGGAAGATAGCCGAGTGCTCGGAGTCGACGGGGATGAGGCGGCCGGGACGGGCCATCGGCATGAGCAGGTCGCCGCCGCAGACGATGGACTCCTTGTTCGCGTAGGCGAGCACCTTGTCCGCCGCGAGCGCGGCGTAGCCCGCATGGATGCCGGCGAAACCGACGAGCGCGTTCACGACGATGTCGACGTCCGGCAGCTCGGCGAGCGCCGTCACGGCGTCCTCGCCGAGGCCGAGCTCGCAGCCGTCCGGGAGCTCCTCGAGGGCGGGGTCGCCTGCCCTCGAGGAGTCGGCCACGGCAACGTGGGCCGCGCCGAACTCGCGCGCCGCAGCAACGAGGGCCGCGCACGAGGTGTTCACCGACAGCGCGACGACGCGCACCTTGTCGGGGTGGCGGCGAGCGACGTCGAGCGTCTGGGTGCCGATGGATCCGGAACAGCCGAGAACGGCGACGCGCACCGGGCGGGGTCGCTCGGCGCGCGGGGCGGTGTCCTCGAATATGTTGATGCGAGAGGTCACAGTATTCCCCCAAACAACAGCAGGATATAGGCGGCTATGGAGCCGAAGAGCAGCGAGTCGGAGCGGTCGAGAAGGCCCCCATGGCCCGGCATGAGGTTGCCGGAGTCCTTGACGCCCACCCCTCGCTTGATGCGCGACTCGAAGAGGTCGCCGACGACGCCGACGACGCCGACGACGAGCCCGATCGCCGCGGCGAGACCGACGCTCATTCCGGCGACGCCCCCGAGCGCGAGCAAGACCCAAACGGCGACGGAGACGGCGAGGCCGGCCCAGAAACCCTCCCAGGACTTGTTCGGGCTGATGCGCGGAGCGAGCTTATGGGCGCCGATCCTGGAGCCGATGAGGTAGGCCACAGCGTCGTTCGCCCAAAGCGAGAGCATGACGCCGAAGGTGAGCAGCGCCCCGTGGAGGCTCGCGTCGCTCACGCGGATGAGCACGATGGCCGAGAACGCGAAGCTCGTGTAGATCGGGCCGAAGGTCGTCACCGCGACGTCGGCGATGTTCGCCCTCGGGGTGGCCACGTACCAGGCGGCGATGGCCACGAGAAAGAACAAGAGGATGACCGCGAGGCCGGACACACCGCGCGCGTAGGCCGCGAGAGGGAACAGGATGGCGGCCGTGAGCCCGAAGATCTCGTTGGGCATGCGGCCGCCCATGCGGGCGATGCGGAAGAACTCCGAGCAGCACAGCCAGGCCATGCACACGATCAGAAGCGTCGTCGTGAACGGCCCGATAAAGAGGCAGGCGATGGTGAGAAGGGCATAGATGGCGCCTGAGGTGGTGCGCGTGAGGAGCTTCTCGGTCATGCCGCGGGCGCGTTGGCCCTTGAGGGCGCCCGCGGCCCGCTGGCCCTCCTTGGCGGCGCGGTGCGCCTCGAGCTTGTCGACCTGGCGGTCGAGCCCGACGCTCGCGCGCTTCCCGGCACCGTCCGTGTCCTTCTGGGAGGCCATGCTACTTCACGCCCCCGAAGCGACGGTCCCTCGCCTGGTAGGACTTGACGGCGCGCAGCATGTCCCAGCGCGAGAAATCCGGCCACAGGGTGGGCGTCACGTAGAACTCGGAGTACGCGAGCTGCCAGAGCAGGTAGTTCGAGAGCCGCAGCTCACCCGAGGTGCGGATGAGCAGGTCGGGGTCGGGGAGCCCGGCGGTGTAGAGGTTCGCCGCGACCGCGTCGGCGTCGATGGAATCGAGGTCGCGCTCCCCCGCCGCCACCTCGCGGGCGAGTTCGCGGGCAGCGCGGGCGATCTCGGCGCGGGAGCCGTAGTTGACCGCGAGCGCGAAGACCATGCCGGTGTGGTCGGCGGTCTCGTCGAGGCCCTGCTGGAACACCTTGCGGGTCTCCTCGGGAAGGGCGGTGAGGTCGCCGAAGAAGCGCAGGCGCACGTTCTCCTGGTGGAACAGCGGCAGCTCGTTCACGAGCGTGGTCGCGAAGAGGTGCATGAGCAGGTTGACCTCGTGCTGCGGCCGCTTCCAGTTCTCAGTCGAGAACGCGTAGACGGACAGCACGTCAAGGCCGAGGCGGACGCTCGTCGTGACCGCCTCGCGCAGCGAGTCGACGCCGGCGACATGGCCCTGGCTGCGGTCGAGCCCGCGGGCAGTGGCCCAGCGGCCGTTGCCGTCCATGATGATCGAGACGTGCTTGGGCATGCGGGCCATGTCCACGTCATCGAGCGAGATGTCCTCGGGAGCCTCGGAGAAGTACTCCTTGAGCAGGTTTTCGTCGTAGCGCAAGCTAGATCTCCATGATTTCCGCGGTCTTGGCCTTGAGCAGCTCCTCGATCTTGGCCACATAGGAGTCGGTAAGCTTCTGGATGGCCTTCTTCTCGCGGGTCTGCTCGTCCTCGGGGAGCTCCTCGTCGCGCTCGACCTTGCCGTTGGCGTCGCGGCGGACGTTGCGCACGGCGACGCGGGCGTCCTCGGCGAGCTTGGAGCACTCCTTCGCGAGCTCGCGGCGACGCTCCTCGGTCGGGCGCGGGAACGGCAGGCGGATCGCGACGCCGTCGTTGGAGGGGGTGATTCCGAGGTCAGAGGCCTCGATGGCCTTCTCGATGGCCTTGAGGGAGGTCTTGTCCCACGGCTCGATGACGAGCATCGAGGCCTCGGGGACCTTCACGCCGGCGAGCTGGGTGATCGGGGTGGGCTGGCCGTAGTAGTCGACCTTGATGGGGTCGAGGATGTGGGCGTTCGCGCGGCCGGAGCGCACGCGCGAGAAATTGCCCTTGAGCGCCTCGATGGCCTTGTCCATGTGGGAGGTCGCGTAGTCGGTGTACTGGCTCATGCTAGTTCTCCTTCTCGTAGACGACGGTGCCGACGTTCTCGCCCTCGACGGCTTTGCGGAAGCCGCCGTCGGCATTGATGTCGAAGACCATGATCGGCATCTTGTTGTCGCGGCACAGCGCGATGGCGGCCGCGTCCATGACCTTGAGGTTCTTGGTGAGGACCTCGTCGTAGGTGACCTTGTCGTACTTGACCGCGTCGGGGTTCTTCTTGGGGTCGGAGTCGTAGACGCCGTCGACGTTGGTGGCCTTCATGAGGACCTGGGCGTTGACCTCGCAGGCGCGAAGGGCGGCGCCGGTGTCGGTCGTGAAGTAGGGGTTGCCGGTGCCCGCGGCGAGGATCACGATGCGGCCCTTCTCCATGTGGCGGATGGCGCGGCGGCGGATGTAGGGCTCGGCGATCTGGCGCATGGAGATGGCGCTCATGACGCGGCTGTCCATGCCGGCGTGCTCGAAGGTGTCCTGAAGCGCGAGCGCGTTCATGATGGTCGCGAGCATGCCCATGGAGTCGCCCTGGGCGCGGTCCATGCCGCCGGCGGCCACCTGGACGCCGCGGAAGATGTTGCCGCCGCCGATGACGATGGCGACCTGGACGCCCGCGTCGTAGACAGGGCGGATCTCGTCGGCCAGGCGGGCAGGGACGGCGGGATCGATGCCGAACTCCTGGCTGCCCATGAGGGCCTCGCCGGAAAGCTTGAGGAGCACGCGCTTGTACTTGGTGTCTGACAAACCAGCCTCCATTGAACGAAGTAACAGGTACCTGCGCGCGGGAAGCGCGCTGCTATGCCGTCTAGCAAGTCTAACAGACGGGCGTCTCCGCTTCGCGTGTGCGTCCGCGAGCGTGGCCCCTCTGCACACAAAAGGAGCCGGCCGCTGACTCGCGACCGGCTCCGGATCATGGATCCCTTTGTTTACTCGCCGAAGCGGTAAAGGACGAAGGACTTCACCTTGATCTCGTCGCCGAGGTCCTTGGAGGTCTTCTTTGCGAGGCCACCGATGGTGACGGAGGAATCCTTGACGAACTCCTGCTCGGTGAGGACGAACTCCTTGAAGTACTTCTCCAGACGGCCCTGGGCCATGCGCTCCTGGATGGCCTCCGGCTTGCCGGACTCGGCAGCCTGAGCCTTGTAGATGGAGAGCTCGTGCTCGACGGTCTCGGCCGGGACGTCGTCGCGGGAGGCGGCGACGGGAGCGGTCGCGGCGATCTGCATCGCGACGTCGTGAGCGAAGGTCTTGAACTCGTCGGCAGCGCCGGTCTCGGGCTTGGAGAACTCGAAGACGGCGATGTTGGCGATCTTGCCGCCGAGGTGGATGTAGCTGGAGAGGGCGCCGTTCTCGACGGAGACGCGCTGGAAGCGCATGACCTTCATGTTCTCACCGATGACGTGGATCATCTCGGTGAGGGCGGCGTCGACGGTCTCGCCGTCGAGCTCGCAGGCCTTGAGGGCCTCGACGTCGGCGGGGTTCTGCTCGGCGACGACCTGGGCGAGCTTGGTCGCGAAGCCGGTGAACTTCGGGTTGGTGCCGACGAAGTCGGTCTCGCAGGAGAGCTCGAGGATGGCGCCGGTCTTGCCGTCCTCAGAGACAAAGGTGGCGATGGTGCCCTCGTTGGTGTCGCGGCCGGCGCGCTTGACGGCCTTGGCGATGCCCATGGTGCGCAGGACGTCGACGGCCTTCTCGAGGTCGCCCTCGGCCTCGACGAGGGCCTTCTTGCACTCCATCATCGGGGAGTCGGTCATCTCGCGGAGCTGCTTGACGAGCGCGGCGGTAATCTGAGCCATGTTCTTCTCCTCTGGATAAAAACTAATACTACGAGCCGTTTGGAGCGGCGTTACTCGGCAGCGGGGGCCTCGGCGGTAGCGGCCATCTCCTCAGCGGTGATCTGCTCCTTGCCGGTGCCGGCCAGGACGGCGCCGGCAGCGATCTCGCACATGAGGGCGACGGAGCGGATGGCGTCGTCGTTCGCGGGGATGCCGTAATCGACAACGTCGGGGTCGGAGTTGGTGTCGAGCAGGGAGACCACCGGGATGTGCAGGCGGTTGGCCTCGCGGATGGCGATCTCCTCGCGCTTGGAGTCGACGACGAAGATGGCCTGCGGGAGGCTGGTCATGTCGCGGACGCCGCCGAGGTTCTTCTGGAGCTTGTCGAGCTCCTTGCCGAGCACGGCCTGCTCCTTCTTGGGCAGAGTGGCCATGCGGCCGTCCTCGACCATGGCCTCGAGCTCCTCCATGCGGTTGATGCGGGAGCGCATGGTCACGAAGTTGGTGAGCATGCCGCCGAGCCAGCGCTGGTTGATCCAGGGCATGCCGCAGCGCTCGGCCTGCTGGGAGATGGGCTCCTGGGCCTGCTTCTTGGTGCCGACGAAGAGGATCTTGCCGCCCTTGGCCGCGGTCTCCTTGAGGAAGGTGTAGGCGGAGTCGAGGCCGTACATCGTCTGCTTGAGGTCGAGGATGTAGATGCCGTTGCGCTCACCGAAGATGTAAGACTTCATCTTGGGGTTCCAGCGGCGGGTCTGGTGACCGTAGTGGCAGCCGGCGTCGAGCAGGGTCTGGATAGTGATCTTAGCCATGGTAACCTCCTGTGGTTGA
>NZ_DAWEMK010000028.1:12236-19213 GCF_052362415.1 Paratractidigestivibacter sp.
CGCGCGATGTCTTCCCCGTGAACTGCCACCCGAGGCCTGGCTATTCGCCTTCGGGCACCACGACAGGCGGGTCGTCGCGCGTGTGAGATGGTGCCGGCTGGTAGCCGGCATGCCGCGCTTATGCACAGCAAGTAATCAGTATAGCAGCGCGCCGCCTGATGTCGAGAAGGGATTTCCCCTCACAAGCTCCCCATCTATTGACCGGGAGCGGAGCCAGGCGCGGAGCCCGCCACGGGGGCCGGCTCAGGCCCGCGGGTGGCAGGCCCGGGCGGCTTCCTTCAGGCGCTCGACCGAAAGATGCGTGTAGATCTGCGTGGTCGCGAGGCTCTCGTGACCGAGGAGCTCCTGGACGCTGCGAAGGTCCGCCCCGCCCGAAAGGAGCTCGGTGGCGAAGGTGTGGCGCATGGCGTGGGGCGTGATCGCGGGGTCGAGCCCCGCCGCGGCCACGTGTTGCTCGAAGGCGCGGCGCAGGGCGTCCGCGCTCATCCGCCGCCCGCGGGTCGAGAGGAAGAGCGCCCGCGCGGCGTCATCGGTGGGCTTCTTGGCAGCCGAGGCGAGCGACGGGCGCGCCTCGGCTACGTAGCGGGCGACCCAGTCGAGGGCGTACTCGTACACGGGGACGATCCGCTCCTTCGAGCCCTTGCCGAAGAGCCTCACCTGCGACGAGGAAAAATCCACGGAGGCGACGTCGAGCGCGCTCGCCTCCGAGATGCGGGCGCCGCAGGCGTAGAGGAGCTCGAGGAACGCGCGGTCCCTCAGGCCGGCGGCGGACGAGACGTCGCAGCTCTCGAGCAGGCGCGCGGCCTCGGCGTCGCTCATGGTCTTCGGGAGGCGGCGCGCGATCTTGGGGCTCGCGACCGCCGCGGCGGCCCCGCCCGTCTGCACGCCACGCTGCTCGAGCCACGAGTACAGCCCGCGGATCGCGGAGAGCCGTCGGTTGATGGTGGTCGTCGCGTACCGGGCGCGGGAAAGCTCGGCGAGGTAGGCGCGCAGTTCCTTATGGGTCGCCGCGAGGGCGTCGACGTCTTCGCGCTCGGCCCAGCGGGAAAAATCGGCGAGGTCCGCGGCGTACCCCTTGGCGGTGTTCTCCGAAAGCCCCCTCACCACGGTGAGCTGCGCCACGAAGGCATCTATATACGCGTCCGCGCCGCCCACGCCTAGCCTGCCGGAAAAAGGTCCGGCCTCGACGCCACGAACGAGTCGAAATCGCGCTCGGCCCGCTCGGCGAGCGCGCGCCGGCGGGCGGCCTTGTCGCGCACGTGCTCGGGAAGCGGCGGCACGATTCCGAAGTTCACGTGCATGGGCTGATAGTCCTTTGTGGCGGGATCGGTCGCGTAGGCGACGAGCGCCCCGAAGGACGTGGTCTGCGGGAGCTCGGCCGCGGGGGCACCGATGAGATCGGCGAAAGTGTTGAGCGCGGCGAGAAGCCCGGAGGCAATCGCCTCGACGTAGCCCTCGGTGCCGCAGATCTGCCCCGCGAGGCGGGCCTGGGTGCCGGGGATCTTGAAGGTACGGTCGAGGACGTGGGGCGAGTCGACGAAGGAGTTGCGGTGCATCACGCCGTAGCGCAAGAACTCGGCCCCCTCAAGTCCCGGGATCATGCGGAACACCCTGCGCTGCTCGGGCCAGGTGAGGTTCGTCTGGAAGCCGACGAGGTTGTAGGCGAGCGCGTCGGGCGTCTCCGCGCGCAGCTGGACCGCCGCCCAGGGCCTGTGCCCGGTCCTCGGGTCGGTGAGCCCCACGGGCTTGAGCGCGCCGTAGCGGATGGCGTCCCGGCCGGTCCGGGCGACCTCCTCGACGGGCTGGCAGGCGCAGAAGAGGTCCTTCTGCTCGAACTCGCGCGCGATCACCCGCTTCGCCCCGAGCAGCGCGTCGATGAACGCCTCGTACTCCTCCTTGTTCATGGGGCAGTTGAGGTAGTCGCCGATCCCCTCCTCGTAGCGCGACTGGGAGAAGGCGACGTCGCGGTCGATCGACTCTGCCGACCCGATCGGCGCCGCCGCGTCGCAGATCGAGAGATGCCCCTCCCCGACCGCCGCCTCCACCGAGGAGAAGAGCGCGTCGGAGCACAAAGGGCCCGCCGCGATGACGCAGGGCCCCTCGGGGATGCGCTCAGCCTCGCTGCGCTCGACCTCGATCAGGGGATTCGCGCAGACGTCCTCGGTGACAAGCTCGCTGAAGCGCCTGCGGTCGACCGCGAGGGCCCCGCCGGCGGGGACGGCGCACTCGCGGGCGAACCCGAGCAGGTAAGACCCCATGCAATCCAGCTCTCGCTTGAGCAGGCCTGCCGCGGAGTCGGGCTTGGTGGATTTAAGGGAGTTCGAGCACACGAGCTCGGCGAACCCGTCGGTGTGGTGGGCGGGCGAGGCATGGACGGGGCGCTGCTCCAGAAGCGTCACCCGGACGCCCCTCTTCGCGAGCTGCAGCGCGCACTCGGACCCTGCGAGCCCAGCCCCCACGACCGTGACACTCTGTACCATCGAACCCCCTCATGGGCGATATCGCCCTTCCGAGCCAACATCAACTCGAACCATTGTGCCCCATAAGGAAGGCGGCCGTCGGCGAGTATCTCCCGTCACAGAGCCGCTCCACGACTCCGGCGGCCTCGAGCGAGGTCAGCTCCATGAGTATCGCCGAGGCGCTCATGCCCATCTGCTCGGCGAGGTCCTCGGGGCGCATGGGATCCGCGACGAGCGCCGCCATGAGGGGGTCGAGGGGCTCGTCCGGCGCCTCTTGCCTCAAAAGGAGGAAGCCGTAGTCGAGCGAGATGGCGAGCTCGAGCGATTCTTGGTCGGGGATGATCCGCGCGCCCTCAGCGATGAGCGAGTTCGTGCCCTTCGACGTCGGCGAGAAGACCGATCCCGGTATCGCGTAGACGCCCCGCCCGAGCTCGAGGGCGGCGTCGGCCGTGCTCATGGTCCCCGACCGCGGCCCGCCCTCGGTCACGATGAGGTCCCGGGAGAGCGCGGCTATGAGCGCGTTGCGGCGCGGGAAGGCGTAGCGCCTGGGGCCCTGGCCCCACATCTCCGCGGATATGACGGCCCCGCCGCTGCTGATCGCGCCGTCGTAGACGTCCTTGGAGCTCTCGGGGTAGATGGTGTCCGCGCCGCAGCCGGAGACCACGATGTGCCGCCCGCCCGCGGAGAGCGCCGCCCTGCCGGCGTACGAGTCGCAGCCCATGGCTCCGCCGGAGACGACGCAGACGCCGCCCGCAGCCGCGACCCTCCCGGCCATCTCCGCGATCGCCCGCCCGTAGGGGGTGGGGCGCCTTGAGCCTATGATGCTCACGCAGGGCCCTGTGAGCGACCGCGGGTCGCCGCGTCCCCTCAGGACCTTGGGCGGGTTCGCGAGCTCGCGCATCATCGGGGGGTAGAGCTCGTCGTCGTAGAAAAGCTCCCAGCGTCCGTTCCCGAGGTCATTCACGGCAGGCTCCCTTCCCTTAGAGGCTGGCGCGCGACCTGAAGCCGAGCGCCTCGACGATGTCTTCGGTTTCCACGAGCGGGTGCTCCGCGATGTCGGCTACGGTCCTGGCGACGCTCGCTATGCGGACGATGGCGCGCCCGCCGAGCAGGAGCTTCGCCGCATAGCCCTCGAAGAGCTCGCGGGCGTCGTCCGCGAGCGCGGCGCCGCCGGGGCCGTCGGCCGCGCCGTAGCGCGCCAGCCTCCACGAGCGGAACTCCCGCGCGTTCACCACGATCTCGCGCATCTCGGCCGAGCCCATGCCCTTGCCGCCGCGGATCACGCTCTTTTCCGACGGGCGCGCGACGTCGCAGACGACGTCGATCCTGTTCATCAAGGGCCCGCCGATCTTGTTCTGGTACGCCACGACCTTCGCGGGAGGGCAGCGGCAGGTGTGCCCGGGGTCGCCCAGATGCCCGCAGGGGCAGGGGTTCGCGGCCGCGACCAGCTGGAAGTCGCAAGGGAACACGTAGGTCCCCTCGGCGCGCACGAGCCGCACGACGTGGTCCTCGATCTCATGGCCTGCAGGACGTTGTTGGCGAACTCCGGGATCTCGTCGAGGAACAGCACGCCGTTGTGGGCGAGTGAGAGCTCCCCGGGGATCACGGGCCTGCCGCCGCCGACGAGGCCCGCGAGCGTCATGGAGTGGTGCGGCGCCCTGAAGGGCCGCTCGCCGCGCGCGATCGAGTCGAGCGGCTGGCCGGCCGCCGAGTGGATCAGCATGGCCTCGTCGCGCTCACGGTCGCCGAGCGGGGGAAGGATGGTCGGGAGGCGCTTGGCGAGCATCGACTTGCCCGCGCCGGGAGGACCCACCATGAGCATCCCGTGGCGGCCAGCCGCCGCGATGACCATGGCGCGCTTGGCGATCTCCTGGTCGAGCACCTGGTCGTAATCAAGCGAGGACGATTCGGATCCTTCGGAATCCGGGGCATCGACGATCCCTGCGAGCGCGGGGAGTGCCTCGAGCCCCTCTGCGAGCTGATCGAGCGAGGAGAGCGCGAGGACGCGTCCGCGCCCTCCCGTGACGACCGGCGTCGAGGACGAGACCACAAGGTCGAAGCCGAGCTCGTCGGCGAGCACGGCGTAGGAGGCGGCGCCGCGCACCGGCAGCACGCTCCCGTCGAGCGCGAGCTCACCCACGAAGAGCGCATGGTCAGCGACGCGCCGCGGGATCTGCTTGGTCGCGGCGAGGATCGCCACGGCGATGGGAAGGTCGTAGGCGCACCCGAGCTTCTGGATGTCCCCCGGCGAGAGGTTCACGGTGAAGTGCGACTGGGGGATCTCGAAGCCCGAGGCGCCGATCGCGCACCGGACGCGCTCTGCGGTCTCGTCCGCGCGCAGGTTGGTCTTGCCCACGATGTGCATCCCGGGAAGGCCCCCGGTGGAGGACGCCTCGACCGTGAGGGGCAGGGCCTCTATGCCGCGCAGGGCGCCTGAGCGCACCCCGACAGAGCGGCTCACCTCGAGTCCCCGAAGAACGCGCAGGTGACGTGACGCAGCAAGACCTCGTCGCCCGAGGCGACCGGGAACGTCACCGCGACGACGTCGAACCTCACGGTCGGCTTCGGGCGCATCCGCGAGATATAGAGCTCCGCGAGCCTGAGATATCGTTTCTGCCTCGTGACGGTGACGGCGAGCTCGGGCGTCACCTGAACGGAGCCCTCCCGCCTCGTCTTCACCTCAACGAAGACGAGCGCGCCGCCGTCCTCGGCGACGATGTCGACCTCGCCGAGCCCGCAGCGCCATTTGCGCTCGACGACCGACATCCCGATGGACTCGAGGTACTCGGCGGCGAGGTCCTCTCCGACGTCGCCGAGATCCTTGAGGCTGAGGGACTCGGTGCGGAGCCCCTCGGGGGCGCGGCTGTACGCGACGAACGTGCGCCGGACCCCCCTCCCCTCGCGGGGCGCGTCGTACGCCTCGTCGTATACGGTCCGCGCGCATCGCTGTTCAAGCACCATGGCATCCTCCTTGACCCTGTGGTGCATGGAGGATGCCACGCGGACCTTACCGGTCCCTTCCCACTGCCTTGCGGGTTTCTTCCCGGAATCTGCCTGAAAGGCACGAGCGCCGCCCAGATTTTGAACACTCGGCAGGCCAAGGAGGGGCCAGGGCGCCAAAGCGACGGGCCGACGCGCGGCGGCAGCTTAAAACAGGGAGGGCGTCTCCAGGAAGTTTCCACAGAACGAGAAGCGATGGATCGGAGTGAGGCCGTGGGCGCGGATCGCGGCGATGTGCTCCGCGGACGCGTAGCCCTTGCACTCCGCGAGGTGGTACTCGGGATACTCATCGTCATAGGCGACCATGAGGTGGTCCCTGGTGACCTTGGCGACGATCGAGGCCGCGGCGATGGCTGCGATGCGCGCATCGCCCTTGACGAGGGTCCTCTCTTTGGGATGGACGTGCATGGGGTTGCCGTCGATGAGCACGCAGTCCGGCTCGACCCCGGCGTCCTTGATCGCGCCCGACATGGCGGCGCGCAGCGCCTGCGCCATGCCGACCGCGTCGATGACCGCGGGCTCGATGTGGCAGGTGCCGATGGCCAGCGCCGCGTCGGCGATCTTCGCGGCGAGGACCTCGCGCCTCGCGGGCGTCAGCTGCTTGGAGTCGTTGATGCCCCAGATCATGGGGTCGTAGGGCAGCGCGACCGCGCAGACCGTGAGGGGACCCGCGATCGAGCCGCGCCCGACCTCGTCGACGCCGAGGACCAGCCCGTCGCCCCCGAGCTCGCGCTGCAGCTCGTACATGCCGCGAACGCGGTCGTGCTCCGCCGCGTCGCGCTCGACGCGCTTCTGCGCGGAGGCGACCGCGCGCTGAACCTGCTTTCGCGGGTCGTCGGAGTAGCGCTTTATGAGTGCGCGCGCCTCGTCGTCGGGGGCATCGGAAAGAAGCGCCGCGATCTCCTTCGCGGTCGAGGCGTGCGGTGCGTGGTCGGGCATGGGTACCTCTCGATACAATGAGGGCCGCCCCGAGGGACGGCCCTGAACAACTCAAATACCGAAGAACTAGCGCTTCTCGGGGATGCGAGCGGCCTTGCCGATGCGGTCGCGGAGGTAGTAGAGCTTGGCGCGACGGACGGCACCGTGGCGGACAACCTCGAGCTTGGCGATCTTGGGGCTGTGAAGCGGGAAGGTGCGCTCGACGCCGACGCCGAAGGAGATCTTGCGGACAGTGAAGGTCTCGCGGGCGCCCTCGCCGCTCATGCGGATGACGTCGCCCTGGAAGACCTGCTCACGCTGACGGTCGCCCTCGATGATGCGGTAGTGAACCTTGACGTTGTCGCCAGGGCGAACCTCGGGGATGTCCTCGCGGATCTGCTGACGCTCGATAGCGCGGATGTAGTCCATAGTTGTTCCTTGTCTCTCTAGAGGTGCCGACGCTGTCTGCGAGCGGCACATAGGCTTACACACAAGGAGAAACTATAAACGAGAGGCGGCCGCACATCAAGAAAATTCACAACTAAAGGCAAAAACCTGCCACGACGCCGTTTTCCTCGGACGCGCGCAGGACGGTCGAGG
>NZ_DAWEMK010000029.1:0-2135 GCF_052362415.1 Paratractidigestivibacter sp.
GGGCATCCACACGCGCATCGTGTACAAGAAAGAGTTCGACAAGATCAAGATCGCGCAATGGCTGTTCTCCCGCGTGGGCGGCTTCCCGGTGAGTCGCGGCGACGCCGACATGAAGGTCGTGCGCCGTGCGCGCGCAGCCCTGCAGCGCGGCGAGTGCCTGCTCATCTACCCCGAGGGTACACGCGTGAAGAACGACGCGGACGCCCAGGTGCACGGCGGCTACGTCCTCATGGCCCAGCTCGCGAAGGCCCCGGTTCAGCCGACCGCGGTCGTCGGCGCGAGGCACCTCAAGTTCCGCAGCCGCGTCGTCGTCAGGTGCGGCAAGCCCATCGAGTGGTCCGAGACGGGCGGCGGCAAGCGCAAGGAGCAGCTCGCCCGCATGGAGAAGATGGGCATGGACGCCGTCTATGCGCTTCGCGACGAGCTGCGCGCCGACTACCCTGAGCTCAAGGAATAGGAGACCCATGTCCGCACGCATCGAGATCGCCTCGGAGGCGGGCGCCTGCTACGGCGTCGAGCGCGCCCTGCGCATGGTTGAGGACGCTGCAAAGAGCTCCGAGGTCCCCGTCCACACCCTCGGCCCCCTCATCCACAACCCGCGCGTCGTCTCCGGCCTCGCCGAGAAGGGCGTGACCGTGGTCTCGTCCCCCGAGGAGTCCGCGGGCGATACCCTTCTGCTGCGCACGCATGGCGTCACGCCCGACGAGGAGCGCCGCGCCCGCGAGCTCTGCCACGAGGTGCTCGACGCCACCTGCCCCTTCGTGAAGAAGGTCCACCAGGCCGCGGCTCGTCTCGCGCGCGAGGGGTACCAGGTCGTCGTCGTGGGCGAGGCTGGCCACCCCGAGGTCGAGGCGACCCTGCCCCACGCCCCCGGCGCCGTCGTCGTGGGGTCCGCCGACGAGGCCGCGGCGCTTCCCTCCTGCAAGAAGATCGGCGTCGTCGTCCAGACGACGCAGTCGCGCGCGAACCTCGAGAAGGTCGTGGCTGCCCTGCTCGGCCGCGCCGAGGAGGTGCGCGTCGTCAACACCATCTGCGACGCCACGAGCGGGCATCAGGGCGCTTGCGCCGAGCTCGCGGCCCGCGCCGACGTGATGGTCGTCATCGGCGGCCGCATCTCCGCGAACACGAAGCGCCTCGCCGAGATCGCCTCCGGGCTCTGCCCGCGCACCCACCACATCGAGGGCGCAGACGAGCTCGACCCTTCGTGGTTCGACGGCGCCGAGCTCGTGGGCATCACAGCAGGCGCGAGCACCCCCGCGAGCCAGATCGCCGCCGTCCGCACCGCCATCGAGAGCATCGTCGCCTAAGCCCGCTTTCGGCCACCGACGAGTGCAGATAGACCAGGCGCTTTGCCGTGAATCGTCGGGCCGGCAGGGGCGCCATGGCTTGCGTTGGGCGAGTTCCGCATAAGCCGAAGGCCACTTAATGTGGCCTTCGTGCGAATAGGACTGCCCGAGCCTCAACGCAAGGCCATGGCGCCCCTGCCGGCCCATCCGCTCATGGTAAACTAACTATGATTGTCTATCTGCAAGGAGTACCACATGAGCAAGCCCATCGTCGCAGTCGTCGGCCGCCCGAACGTCGGCAAGTCCACGCTCGTCAACCGCATCGCGGTCACCCGCGACGCCATCGTCCACGAGTCCCGCGGCGTCACGCGCGACCGCAGCTACCACGAGGCCGACTGGAACGGCCGCGACTTCGTCATCATCGATACCGGCGGCATCGAGTCCATCAAGTCCAAGGACGTCTTTGCCCCCGGCATCCGCGAGCAGGCCATCCTCGCCACGCAGGAGGCCGACGTCATCATCTTCGTCGTCGACGGCGCCACCGGCATCACGGACGAGGACGAGGAGGTCGCGCGCATCGTCCGCAAGACCACCAAGCCCGTCTTCCTCGTGGTGAACAAGAAGGACAACCCCGCCAAGGAGCACGAGGACCTCTGGGACTTCTACGCCCTCGGCTGCGGCGAGCCCATGCCCATCAGCGCGACGCACGGCCACGGCACGGGCGACCTTCTCGACCTCGTCGTCGAGGCGTTCCCCGAGCCCGAGGAGCTCGAGGAGGGCGAGGCCGTCCTCTCCATCGCCATCGTCGGCCGCCCGAACGTCGGCAAGTCCTCGCTGGCCAACCGCCTT
>NZ_DAWEMK010000029.1:2145-5002 GCF_052362415.1 Paratractidigestivibacter sp.
CTCCATCGTCTCGGACGTGGCCGGCACCACGCGCGACGCCATCGACTCGGTCATCGAGTGGAAGGGCCAGACCATCAAGCTCGTCGACACCGCCGGCATGCGCAAGAAGAACCAGGTCCACGAGGACGTCGAGTACTACAGCATGGTCCGCGGCCTGCAGGCCATCGACCGCTCCGACGTCGCGATGCTCGTCGTCGACGCCACCGTGGGCGTGACCGAGCAGGACCAGAAGGTCGCCGGCATGGCCATCGACCGCGGCTGCGCCGTCATCCTGCTCATCAACAAATGGGACCTCGTCGAGACCGAGCGCCAGCGCGACGAGATCGTCGCCTCCATCAACAAGCGCCTCGCGTTCGCTCCCTGGATCCCCTACGTGAACATCAGCGCCCTCACCGGCCGCGCGACCGACAAGGTCCTCGAGCTCGCCGTCAAGGCCGCCAACGCCCGCAAGCAGGAGATCCGCACCGTCGACCTCAACAAGCTCCTCGCCGAGATCGCCGAGTCCGGCCACACCGTGTCCGACAAGGGCCGCAGGCTCAAGATCAAGTACGCGACGCAGACCGGCACCAAGCCGCCCGTCTTCAGTTTCTTCTGCAACGCGCCCGACCTCGCCGACGACAATTTCCCGCGCTTCATCGAGAACCGCATGCGCGCCCGCTTCGACCTCACGGGCACGCCCGTCCGCCTGAAGTTCCGCCGCAAGACCTCTGACGGGGGCGACCGCTGATGACGGAGCCCAGCATGCCGGCGCTCATCGCCTGGACCGTGGTGTTCGCGCTCGGCGCGTACGCCGTCTGCGGCGTCCCCTTCGGCCTCTACATCGCCCGCGCGCTCGGACACGTCGACGTCCGTCAGACCGGCTCAGGCAACATCGGCACCACCAACGTCGCCCGCAGCGTGGGAAAGAAGGCCGCGGCCCTCACGCTCCTGTGCGACCTCGGCAAGGGCCTCGTGTGGATGCTCTTCTCGCGCTTCATGCTCTCGCTCATCGTGTTCGGCCAGGCGGGGTTCGCCCCTGAGCTCGGCTATGCGACGCAGCCCGGCATCGCGATGTCCGTGATCTATCTCGGGTGCGTCTTCGGCCACGTCTTCAGCCCCTACCTCGATTTCCACGGAGGCAAGGGCATCGCCGTCGGCTTCGGCGCGGCGCTCGGGCTGTGGTGGCCCGTGGCCTTGGGGCTGCTCGTCGTTTTCATCGCCTTCGCCGTGCCCACGCGCTACGTGAGCTTGGGGTCTGTGGCCGCCGCCGTTTCCCTGCCCATCCAGTGCGCGCTGTGGGGGTTCCCGCTCGAGTCGGTCGTGACGATCGCCGTCGTCGCGGCCGTGGTCGTCTGGGCCCACCGCGCGAACATCCGCAAGCTCGTCGCCGGAGAGGAGCGCAAATTCGCGTTCCACAAGGAGGGCGATAAGTGAGCGCCTCCTGCCGCAAGGCCTGCGTCGTGGGCTCCGGTTCCTGGGGCACCGCATTCACGGGGCTCGTCGCCCCCCACGTCGACGAGGTCGCTCTCTGGTGCCGAAGCGAGGAGGTCGCCCTCGGCATAGCCGAGACCGGGCGCAACCCGCGCCACCTCACGGGCTATGAGCTTGCGGCCAATGTGCGCGCGACGAGCGACGCAGCCTCCGCGCTCGATGGCGCGGGCCTCGTGGTGCTCGCGCTCCCCTCCGCGCACCTGCGCGCGACCTGCTCCCGCATTGCGGGATCGGTACCCGAAGGAGCCACCGTCGTCGTGCTCACCAAGGGCATGGAGCCCGGCACGCACAAGCTCATGCTCGACGTCGCCGCCGATGAGCTCGGCGGCGCGGGGCGGATGGCCGTGCTCTCGGGCCCGAACCACGCCGAGGAGATCTGCCAGGGCCAGGTCTCCGCCGCCGTCGTCGCCGCGAACGACGCGCAGGTCGCGGCACGCGTCCAGGAGCTCGTATTCTCCCCGTCGTTCCGTGCCTATGTCTCGGGCGACGTCACCGGCGTCGAGGTGTGCGGCACGGTCAAGAACATCGTGGCCATTGCCTGCGGCCTCGCCGCAGGGCTTGGCGCGGGCGACAACACCCTCGCCGTCCTAATGACCCGCGGCATCGCCGAGATCGGCCGTATCTCGGCCGCCCTGGGCGGCGACCCGCTTACCCCGATGGGCCTCGCGGGCATGGGGGACCTCGTTGCGACCTGCACCTCGGAGCACTCCCGTAACCGCACTTTTGGCGAGGCGCTCGCGCGCGGCGAGTCGCTTTCCGACTACGAGTCTCGCACCCGCATGGTCGTGGAGGGCTCCCGGGCCGCAATGAGCGTGAACGAGCTCGCGCTCGTTCGCGGCATCGAGGCGCCGATCACCGCCGCCGTGCATGGTGTCCTCGTGGACGGCGTCGACCTCGACTCCGCCAAGGCGTCTCTTCTTGGTAGACTTCCCCGCGAGGAGTTCTACGGCATGACGACCCCGGCCGGAAAGGAATAGGATGCAGAGCCAGATCAGAATCGCCACGTCGGTGCTGTCCGCCGATTTCGCCCGCCTGGGGGAGGACCTCGCCGAGATATCGTCCGCCGACTACGTCCACTACGATGTGATGGACGGCCACTTCGTCCCGAACATCTCGTTCGGGCTCGACATCCTCAAGGCGACCAAGCGCTCGACCGAGCTCCCCGTCGACGTGCACCTGATGATCTCCAACCCCGACCAGATGGTCCCCGCCTTCCTCGACGCGGGCGCGGACAACGTGACCTTCCACATCGAGGCCACCGACCACGCGAACCGGCTCATCCAGCTCATCCACGCTGAAGGGCGCATGGCGTCTGTCGCAGTGAACCCCGCGACCCCCGTGTGCCTGCTCGAGGACGTCATCGAGGACGTCGACATGGTCCTCGTCA
>NZ_DAWEMK010000029.1:5012-5556 GCF_052362415.1 Paratractidigestivibacter sp.
GGTGAACCCCGGCTTCGGCGGGCAGAAGTTCATCCCCGCATCGGCCGCCAAGCTGCGCCGCCTGCGCAGGCTGTGCGCCGAGCACGGCGTAAGCCCGCTCGTCGAGGTCGACGGCGGCATCAACGCCCAGACCGCGCCGATCGTAGCCAAGGCGGGAGCGAACGTCCTCGTCGCCGGCAGTGCCGTCTTCGGCCAGGCCGACTGTTCCGCGGCGATCGCGCAGATCAGGGCCGCCGCCGAATCCGGACTCGCAAAGAAGGCCTAGGTACCCATGACATCGGCTAAAACCGTATATCTCGACTACGCCGCGTCCGCGCCCGCGAGGGAATCCTCTCTCGCCGCGGAGCGCGCGTACGCCGCCTCCGACTACGCCGGCGCGAACCCCAACTCGCTGCACGGCATGGGGCGGCTCGCTGCCCGCGCCCTCGACCAGGCGCGCGCCGACCTCGCCCGCTGCCTGGGCGGGAGGTTCCGACCCGCCGAGGTGACCTTCACCTCCGGCGGCACCGAGAGCAACAACCTCGCGCTCTTCGGCCTCGCCGAG
>NZ_DAWEMK010000029.1:5566-9774 GCF_052362415.1 Paratractidigestivibacter sp.
GCTCGCGAGCGCGACCGCCGGCGCACGAAGGTCGTCGTGTCCGCCATCGAGCACGACTCCGTCCTCGACGTCGCCGCGCCCCTGCGCGCGTCAGGTTTCGAGGTCGAGCTCGCGCGTCCCGGGCGCGACGGCAAGGTGGCGCCCGAGGCGCTTGCCGAGCTCGTCGGCCCCGACACCGCGCTCGTCTCCGTCATGTACGCGAACAACGAGACGGGCGTCGTCCAGCCCGTGGCCGACCTCGCCCGCGTCGCCCACGGGGCGGGCGCCGTCTTCCACACCGACGCGGTCCAGGCCTTCGGGCGCATTCCCCTCGATCTTTCCGACGTCGACGCCGTGAGCTGCGCCGCCCACAAGATCGGCGGGCCTGTGGGCATAGGTCTTCTTGCCGTCCGGGGTCGCGTGAACATTCGGCCGCGCCAGTTCGGCGGCGGCCAGGAGCTGGGGCGACGCCCCGGTACCCAGGACATCCGGGGAGCGCTCGCTTTCGCGGCCGCGGCCAAGGAGTGCGCCTCCGGCCTCGAGGCCTCGCGCGCAGCGACCGCGACCCGCGCCCGAGCGCTCTACGCCAGGCTCTGCGCCGAGGGGACGGGCATCAAGCCAACCGCCGGCACCGTGGTCGGCGACGACCGCCTGCCCGGCATGGTGAGCCTGCTCGTGCCCTCGCTCGACTCCGAGACCATGATCCTCGCCCTCGACGACGCGGGCTTCGAGGTCTCGGCCGGCTCCGCCTGCTCGTCGGGGTCCCTCGACCCCTCGCACGTGCTCTCCGCCATGGGCATCCCGCGCCAGGAGGCGCTGGGGTCCCTGCGCGTCTCGTTCGACGAGCGCGTGGGCTCAGACGACCTCGACGCCTTCGCCGACGCGCTTCTTCGCATCGTGAGCACCCGCTCCGCCAACCGCTAACCTTCGCCTTCGGGCCCAAAGAGAAAGAGGACACCATGACCGAGGCTTCCGCCCTCCTGCGCCTGCAGCAGATCGACATCGAGCTCCTTCGCCACGCGTCCACGCTGCAGAAGCTTCCCCAGCAGGAGAAGCTCAAGAAGATCGCTCTCGCAAAGAAGAAGGTGGCGGTCGAGCTCAAGAAGATCACCGGCCAGCGCAAGGACGCCGAGATCGACATCGTCGACGTCAACGCCGACATCTCGCACTATCACCAGGTCCGCGAGCGCGTCATGGCCGAGGCCGAGGAGGGACCGCTCACGCACCGCGAGGCCCGCACCGTCGAGGAGTCCCTGACCCACCTCGCCAAGGTGACCGAGAAGTGCGAGTTCCGCCTGGGCCCCTTAAACGAGAAGCTCGAGAAGCTCAAGCTCGCCGAGGCCAACGCGCAGAAGATGCTCGGCCGCCTCGACGAGGAGGAGGCCGCGACCAAGAAGTCGTTCGAGGACGACTCCGCCTCGGTCCGCGCCCAGATCCTCAAGCTCAAGGACGAGCGCGACGCCGCATGCTCCGAGATCTCGGCCGAGGTGCTCGCACGCTACGAGGCCGCCGAAGCGCTTGCGGGCGGCCTGGCCGTCGAGACCCTCACCGGCAACGTCCCCTCGACCTGCCGCGTCAAGCTCCAGCCGAGCCTCTACCACGACATCGCGCGCGGCCCGCAGATCACCGAGTGCCCCTACTGCCACCGCATCCTCGTGACGACGCAGGAAGGCGAGGAGTAGTGGCGAAGGCCGACTGCGCCGAGACAATGAAGGTCCTTCTCGTCGTCTGCGGCGGTATCGCCGCCTACAAGGCGTGCGAGGTCCTGCGCGGCCTTCAGAAGGCCGGCTGCGAGGTCCGCGTCGCTTGCACGGCGGCAGCCGAGCGCTTCGTCGGCCCCGCGACCTTCGAGGCGCTCACGCGCTATCCCGTCTGCGACGACCTCTTCGGCAACCCCGCGACCGACATCCCCCACATCGACTACGCGGAGTGGGCCGACCTCGCGCTCGTCGTCCCCGCGACGGCCAACGTCATGGCAAAGATGGCCGCGGGCCTCGCCGATGACGCTGTGAGCGCGACGCTGCTCGCCTGCGCCTGCCCGGTGCTCGTCGCCCCCGGAATGAACACCCACATGTGGCGCAACGCGGCGACGCGGGCCAATGTGCGCGCGCTCGAGTCCCGCGGTGTCCGCTTCGTCCTTCCCGTCGAGGGTCGGCTCGCCTGCGGCGACGTCGGGGAGGGCAAGCTCGCAGACGTCGCCGACGTGGTGCGAGCCGCGCTCGACCTTCTTTCCCAGGGACATCCTGAGCAGGACCTCGTCTGCACGAGGCTCCTCGTCACCGCTGGCCCCACCCACGAGGCCATCGACCCGGTTCGCTACATCGCGAACTCCTCCTCGGGAAAGATGGGCTACGCGATCGCCGAGGCGGCGGCGCGCCGCGGGGCCGAGGTCGTCCTGGTCTCGGGCCCGACCGCGCTTCCATGCCCCGAGGGCGTCAGGCGCGTCGATGTGGTGAGCGCCGCGCAGATGCGCGACGCCGTCGTCGACGCCTTCACCTCGTGCGACGCCGCGGTCTGCACCGCCGCCGTCGCCGACTATACCCCGGCCCACCCGGCTGACCACAAGCTCAAGAAGGCCCATGAGCGCCTCGACGCGATCGAGCTTGTCGAGACCGCGGACATACTCGCGGAGCTCTGCGCCGTCAAGGGCGACCGCGTCGTCGTCGGATTCGCCGCCGAGACGAACGACCTCATAGCTAACGCGGAGTCGAAACTTGCGCGCAAGGGCGCCGACGCCATCATCGCCAACGACGTGAGCCGCCCGGACTCGACCTTCGGCTCCGACACGAACCGCATCGCCGTCGTGGGCCCAGCCAAGGTGGACCAGCACGATACCTTGCCGCTGCCCGAGGTCGCCGACATCGTGCTCGACGAGGTACGAGACCTCCTAAGGAGACGTTAGACATTGAATAGGCTCGCAATCGGCTGCCATTTGTCGACCTCGGACGGCTTCGGGGCCATGGGGCGTACGGCGCTCGATATCGGGGCGACGACCTTCGCGTTCTTCACGCGCAACCCCCGCGGCGGCAAGGCCAAGGCCATCGACCCCGACGACGTCGCTGCGCTGCGCGCCCTTATGGAGAAGAACGGCTTCGGCAAGCTCGTCGCCCATGCGCCTTACACCATGAACCTCTGCTCGGCCAAGGCCGTGACCGTCGACTTCGCCCGCCGCGCCATGGCGGACGACCTCGTTCGCATGGAGTCGCTTCCCGGCAACTACTACAACTTCCACCCCGGCAGCCATGTGAAGCAGGGTGCGGAGCGCGGCATCGAGCTCATCTGCGAGGGCTTAAACGAGGTCCTCGAGCCCGGCATCCGCACGACGGTCCTTTTGGAGACCATGGCGGGCAAGGGCACCGAGGTCGGCCGGAGCTTCGAGGAGCTCGCGCGCATCATCGACGGCGTCGAGCACGACGAGCTCCTCGGCGTGTGCCTGGACACCTGCCACGTGTGGGACGGAGGCTATGACGTCGTGGGCGACCTCGACGGCGTTCTCGACGAGTTCGATCGCGTGATCGGCCTCGACCGCCTGCGCGCCCTGCACCTCAACGACTCGAAGAACCCCCGCGGCTCCCACAAGGACCGCCATGAGCGGATCGGCGAGGGCTGCATCGGCGCCGAGGCGTTCCGCGCCGTCGTCACGAACCCGCGCTTGCGCGATCTCCCGATGATCCTGGAGACCCCGAACGAGCTTCCCGGGTACGCCGCCGAGATCTCGCTTCTGCGCGGCTTTGCCGGAGAAGGGGAGGCGAGGGGCTAATGGGCATCCTCATAGGCTTGGAGCACGTGGCCCACGAGTGGCCCAACAAGAAGGTCCTCGACGACCTCACCATCGGCGTCCACGAGGGCGAGCGCATCGGCGTCGTGGGAAAGAACGGCGACGGCAAGTCCACGCTGCTCGAGATCATCGGCCGGACCGTGGAGCCCGACTCGGGGTCGGTCACCTACCGCGGCGGGATCCATGTGGGCTGGCTCGGCCAGTCAGACGACCTGCGCGACGACGACTCCGTCTGCCGCGCCGTCGTCGGCGACGTCCCCGAGTACGTGTGGGCGAGCGACCCGCGCATCCGCCAGATCATCGACGAGCTCATCGGCGACCTCGACTGGGAGGGCAAGGTGGGCGAGCTCTCCGGCGGCCAGCGTCGCCGCTGCGACCTCGCGCGCCTGCTCGTGGGCACCTGGGACGTCATCCTCATGGACGAGCCAACGAACCACCTCGACATGCAGGC
>NZ_DAWEMK010000029.1:9784-13623 GCF_052362415.1 Paratractidigestivibacter sp.
CAGGCCATTCAATGGCTCGCCGAGCACCTCAAGCGCCGCTGGCCAGCGGGCGAGGGCGCGCTTCTCGTCGTCACGCACGACCGCTGGTTCCTCGACGAGGTCTGCGAGCACATGTGGGAGGTCCACGACCGCGAGGTCACGCCCTTCGAGGGCGGCTACTCCGCCTATATCCAGCAGCGCTGCGAGCGCGACCGTCAGGCCGCCGTCATCGAGGAGCGCCGCCAGAACACGCTGCGCAAGGAGCTCAGCTGGCTCGCTCACGGCGCGAAGGCCCGCACGAGCAAGCCGAAGTTCCGCATCGACGCTGCTCGCGAGCTCATCGCCAACGACCCGCCGCTGAGAAACCCGCTCGAGCTCAAGCGCCTCGCCGTGAGCCGCCTGGGCAAGAAGGTCATCACGATGAAGGGCGCCTCCTTCACCTACCCCGGCGCGCAAAAGCCCGTCATCGACGACGTCGACTGGCTCATCGGCCCCGGGGACCGTTACGGCATCCTCGGCGCGAACGGCGCCGGCAAGTCGACGCTGCTCAAGCTCATGACCGGCAGGCTGGAGCCGACCAAAGGCTCGGTCGGCATCGGCGCCTCCGTTAAGTTCGGCTGGATGTCGCAGCACCTCGACGCGCTGTCGGACAAAGAGGATTGGCGCATCCTCGAGATACTCTCGCGCTACAAGCACAGCTACCTCGTGGGCGGAAAGATGCTCAGCCCCACGCAGCTCTGTGAGCGCCTCGGGTTCGAGCAGCGGGAGCTTCAGAGCTTCGTCTCGGACCTTTCGGGCGGGCAGCGCCGCCGGCTCGCGCTTCTGTGCGTGATCCTCGACGAGCCGAACGTGCTCGTGCTGGACGAGCCCGGCAACGACCTCGACACGGACATGTTGGCGGTGTTGGAGGACCTTCTCGACTCGTGGCCGGGCACCCTGCTCGTGGTGAGCCACGACCGTTACCTCGTCGAGCGCGTGACCGACGACCAGTTCGCCCTCATCGACGGCCATGTGCGCCACGTCCCCGGCGGGGTCGACGAGTACCTGCGGCTCGCGAGCGAGGCCGAGGCCTCGGCGGCTTCCCCGCAAAGCGATGCGGCGGACGCCTCCGCTCAGGCGAAAAAAACGCAGGCCGAGGGGCTCTCGAACGCTGAGCGCCGCGAGCTCAAGAAGCGCTATGACGCGGTGAGCCGCAAGCTCGAGAAGCTCGAGGGCGAGCCGGATCGCCTTCGCGCTGCCATGGTCGGCATCGACCCCTCGAACTACGCTGAGCTCATGGACGCGCAGGCGAAGGTGGACGAGTGCCTGGCCCAGAAGGACGCCCTCGAAGAGGAATGGCTCGACCTGGCCGATAAACTCGGACTCTGAGTATTTACCGACTGCGGAGGTTTACACACCGTCAAAACCCTACCGTTCGCGGGGGTGTACAGCTGAATAACGCCCAGTTGGGGGACTATAGCGGCATCTATTCCCTACGAGGGGAGAGCTATGCCTGAACCCAACTACGACGTCGTGGTCGTGGGCGCCGGTGTCAGCGGCTGCGTCATCGCTCGAGAGCTCTCGCGCCTCCAGGTCTCGGCCTGCGTCGTCGAGCGCGAGGAGGACGTCTGCTGCGGGACCTCCAAGGCGAACTCGGCGATCGTCCACGCCGGCTTCGACGCCCAGACGGGTAGCCTCATGGCGCGGCTCAACGTCGAGGGCGCGCGGCTCATGCCCGCGCTCTGCGAGGAGCTCGGGGCGGACTTCCAGAGGATCGGATCACTGGTCGTCTGCACCTCCGACGAGGCGCGCCCGGGGCTCACCGAGCTTCTTGGTCGCGGTGTCGCGAACGGCGTCGACGACCTGCGCATCATTGAGCGAGACGAGCTCCTCGCGCTCGAGCCGAACGTCTCGGACGAGGCGGTCGCGGCCCTGTGGGCGCCGAGCGCGGGGATCGTCAACCCCCTTCAGCTCACCGTCGCCCTCGCGGAGAGCGCGAGCATCAACGGCGTCGACTTCCGACTCAACGAGAAGGTCCTCGGCTTCGATCGCCGCCCCGGCGGAGGCTGGATCGTACGGACGGACAAAGGCCGCCTCGGAGCGCGCGTGGTCGTCAACGCCGCCGGGGTCTACGCAGACGAGCTCCACAACCTCGTCGCCGCCGAGGGCGATCGCATGCGCATCACCCCGCGGCGCGGCCAGTACTACGTGCTCGACACCGCGGCAGCGGGCTATGTCCGCCACACCGTCTTTGCCCTGCCCACCAAGCTCGGCAAGGGCGTGCTCGTCACCCCCACGACAGCCGGCAACATCCTCGTCGGCCCCACCGCCGAGGACATCGAGGACAAAGAGGGGACCGACACGACCTCGGAGGGCATCGCGGAGGTCCGCGAGAAGAGCGCCATCACCATGAAGGGCGTCCCCTTGCAGCACTCGATCCGGAACTTCAGCGGGCTGCGCGCGCACCAGCCGGGCCATGACTTCGTCATCGGCGAGGTCGCGGGGGCGCCCGGGTTCGTCGACTGCGCCGCCATCGAGTCGCCGGGCCTCTCCTCGGCGCCCGCCATCGGGCGCATGGTCGCGGACATCGTCGCGGGGCTTCTGGTCTACCCCTCGGCGAAGCCTTACTGGCAGCCGCGCCGCAAGCGCATCCCCGACATCGAGCACATGGATCTCGACGAGTGGGCGCGCCTGGTCGCCGAGCGCCCCGATTACGGGCGCGTCGTCTGCCGGTGCCGCCGCGTCACCGAGGGGCAGATTGTCGACGCGATCCGGGCGCCGCTCGGCGCGCGGAGCCTCGACGCCGTAAAGAGGCGCACTGAGGCTGGCATGGGCCGCTGCCAATCCGGGTTCTGCTCTCCGAAGGTCATGGAGATCCTCGCGCGCGAGGTTGCCGATCTCGAGGAGGCATCCGTCACAAAGATGGGCCCCGGCTCGGAGCTCTGCTTCGGATCCACCCGCCCGGACGCGAAGGAAGGGGAGTGAGTCATGGCGAGCAACTTCGATTATGACGTGGTCGTCATCGGCGGAGGCCCCGCGGGTCTCGCCGCTGCCGCCTCCGCGCGCTCGGCCGGCGCCGGCAAGGTCCTCGTCATCGAGCGCGACGAGAAGCTCGGCGGCATCCTCAACCAGTGCATCCACAACGGGTTCGGGCTCATCACGTTCAAAGAGGAGCTGACCGGCCCCGAGTACGCCGACCGCTTTGAGCGCCTGGCCGACGACGCCGGCGTCGAGGTCAAGCTCGGGTGCATGGTGGTCGACCTCGCGGCAGACCGTACCGTCACCTGCGTCTCCGCCTCGGGCGGGCTCGAGCGGGTTCGTGCGGGCGCCGTCGTGCTCGCCATGGGGTGCCGCGAGCGCCCCGCCGGCGCCCTCGGCATCCCGGGGTTCCGCCCCGCGGGCGTCTATACCGCGGGCACCGCGCAGCGGCTCGTGAATATCGAGGGGCTCATGCCGGGCCGCGAGGTCGTCATCCTCGGCTCCGGCGACATCGGGCTCATCATGGCCCGTCGCATGACGCTCGAGGGAGCCCACGTCGCGTGCGTCGCCGAGCTCATGTCGTATTCGGGCGGCCTCAAGCGCAACATCGTCCAATGCATCGACGACTTCGGTATCCCGCTGCTGCTCAGCCATACCGTCACGCGCATCGAGGGCCAAAAGCGCGTCGAGGCGGTCGTGCTCTCCGAGGTCGACGGGTCGGGGCGCCCGGTTCCCGGGACCGAGGTCCGCTACCCATGCGATACCTTGCTCCTCTCGGTGGGGCTTCTTCCCGAGAACGAGCTTTCGCGCGGTGCGGGCGTCGAGCTCTCGCCCGTCACACGAGGGCCCGTGGTCGACGAGTCGCTTCAGACGAGCATCGCCGGGGTGTTCGCGTGCGGCAA
>NZ_DAWEMK010000029.1:13633-19116 GCF_052362415.1 Paratractidigestivibacter sp.
GCGGCAACGTCCTGCACGTCCACGACCTCGTCGATTATGTGACCCAGGAGGCCGAGCTTGCCGGCGCTCATGCCGCTCGGTATGCTCGGGGCGACGCACTCGGCGGCACGCGCGGCGTCCCAGTCGTTGCCGCGGGCGGCGTTCGTTATACCGTCCCGCAGTCGATCGATCCCGCGAGGATACCCGATGAGCTCACGCTCCGCTTCCGCGTCGGGGGCGTTTACGAGGATAAATGGGTCGATGTGTGCGCAGATGGCACAAGGCTTGTGCATAGGCGCAGGCCTATCCTCGTCCCAGGACAGATGGATGAGGTCGTCTTGAGGAAGTCCGACCTCGCCGCGTGCGGGGACATCCAGAGCATCGTCGTCAGCCTCGAGGAGGTGAGCAGGTGATGTCCGCTCAGTGCAGGACCCTGACCTGCATCCGCTGCCCGAGGGGCTGCCAGGTCGAGGTCGAGCTCGAGGGCGCCGAGGTCGTGGGCGTTCGCGGCAACTCGTGCAAAAGGGGAGAGGCCTATGCCCGTGCGGAGATCGCGGCCCCGGTCCGCACCGTCACCTCGACCGTCCCCGTCATCGGCAGCGCGACCGAGCGGATGGTCAGCGTGAAGACCTCCCGCGAGGTCCCCAAGGACAAGGTCATGGAGGTCATGGCAGCGATCCTGCGCGCCCGTGTGCACGCGCCGGTGCGCATCGGCGATGTGATCGTCGCCGACGCCGCCGGAACCGGGGCAGACGTCGTGGCGACCAAATCGGCGTGATGCAAGGCTTGTGCATAGTGTTGACACAAGAGAAGCGCGCCCTCATCTGACTGGGGGCGCGCTTCTTTCTTGCGGCGATCTGTTCGCTGATCCCTCTGCCTTCGGCGCGCTGCCTTAAAGCCTAGAGCAGCTCCTTGAAGGCGTCGGTGACGTTCTGGACCTTGTCGGAGCCGAGAACCACGTGGACGCCGTTGGCCTCGTCCTCGGGCTTGACGATACCGATGGCGCCTGCGGCCATGCAGCCGGCGTAGTCGACCTTCGAGGTGTCCTTCAGGGTGAGGCGCAGGCGCGTGGCGCAGTTGGCCACGGACTCGACGTTCTCTTTGCCGCCGACCGCCTGAAGGATGTTGCCGGCGGTCGCGGCGGCCTTGACGGCCTCCTTGACGACCTCGCTGTCGTCCGACTTGAAAGCCTCGGTGATCCGCTCGAATATGCTTGCCATTTTTGAACCTCCGAATCGATGGCGTGTGCTCTTCCCTAAGACCCGAGTCTAGTGAATAAAATGCATTACTCTCTTACCGAAATTCGCCAACGGCCTCAATCCCCCGCCGAAATGACGAAAAGGGACAGTCCCTTTTCGTCATGCCTCCCACTGGTACTCGGCCATCCTTACCCTGCCGTCCGGCAGAAAGCCCACGCCCTCCGCCTCGAGCAAGGCGCGCTGCGCCCCCGGGCCGCCGAACGCGAAGCCGGGCGCGAGCATCCCGTCCTTGAAGACCACGCGGTGGCACGGCACGCCCCCTGCCACGCCCGGGCTCGAGTGCATGGCGTACCCGACGTAGCGCGCCCGCCTCGGCTCGCCCAGCATTCGCGCGATCTGTCCGTAGGTTGCCACGCGGCCCTCGGGAATTTGCTTGACGACCTCGTAGCAGCGCTCGAAGAAAGGTTCGGACATGAAGGCTCCTTGGGACGGGCTCGGGTATCTGGACGGGCGGTGCGCGCCGGCGCCGGCGCGGCTTCCCGCGGCATACGCCGCGGGCTTCTCTGTGCGAGATTGTACGCCGCGGCTTGAGTATCTCGGGCTTCTTGGCTTACCGGCCAGCCCGGCTGGGTAAGTACGTGACCGTACAGAAGCCTCCCGGGCGGCTGGCGCCCGCAACCCATTCATCAGAAAGGCCGTCCCATGCTATATCCCCAGCAGACTTCCTCGTGATTCGTCGAGAGCCTCGACGGTATCTGGGACTTCAAGCTCGACGACGGGCACGCGTTCGACGACGGCTGGGCGGCCCGGCCGCTCGACGATCCCCTGACCATGCCCGCCCCGTCTTCCTACAACGATCTCAAAGAGGGGGTCGACTTCCGCGAATTCTGTGGCTGGGCCTTCTACCAGCGCACGATTGCTGTCCCGTCCATCGCGCTCGGCGAGCGCGTCATGCTTCGCTTCGCCGCTATCACGCACCATGCCAAGGTGTTCCTCAACGGGCACGAGATCTGCTGCCACGTTGGCGGCTTCCTGCCTTTCGAGGTGCAGCTGAACGAGTGGCTCAAGCCGGGCGACAACCTCCTCACCGTCGCCGTCGACAACCCTATCGACTACTCGACCCTTCCCGTGGGCGGCAAGGCGAATATGATGGCGGGTCTCATGGGCGGCATGGGGTCCAGCCCCTCCGACGGCAAGAAGGCCAACAACCCTAATTTCGACTTCTTCAACTACGCCGGCATCACCCGTCAGGTCTGCATCTACACGACCCCTGCGGAGCACATCGACGACATCGAGCTCGTCGCTGACGTCCAGGACGAGACGGGTGACGACCCCTCTGCCACGATCTCGTACAAGGTCGCCGCGACCGGGGACGCCGACTGCCGCGTGGAGCTCCTCGACGCCAAAGGCCAGAAGGTCGCCGAGTCCTCGGGCGCCGAGGGCGAGCTCATGGTCGAGCACGCGACCCTTTGGCAGCCCGGGCACGCCTATCTTTATCAGGTGCGCGTCACCTTCGGCGATGACGTCTACGAGCTTCCCTATGGCGTGCGCACCGTCCGCGTCGACGGCGAGAGGTTCCTCATCAACGGCCGGCCGTTCTACTTCAAGGGCTACGGAAAGCATGAGGACACGTTCCCCGCGGGCCGCGGCGAGAACCTCCCCATGAACGTCAAGGACATCTCGCTCATGAAGTGGCAGGGGGCCAACAGCTTCCGCACGAGCCACTACCCTTACAGCGAGGAGATGATGCGCCTGTGCGACGCCGAGGGCATCGTCGTCATCGACGAGACCACGGCCGTGGGCGTGAACCTCAAGTTCGGCGGCGGCGCCAACTTCGGCGAAGAGCACGTCTCGACCTTCGACCCGGTTCATGGTGTGCAGACGCAAGAGGCCCACAAGCAGGTTATCCGCGACCTCGTCGCGCGCGACAAGAACCACGCGTGCATGGTCATGTGGAGCATCGCCAACGAGCCCGACTCCGCCTCCGAGGGGGCTTACGAGTACTTCAAGCCGCTCTATGACCTCGCGCGTGAGCTCGACCCCCAGAAGCGCCCCTGCACCCTCCCGAGCGTCCAGGGGACCACGCCGCAGAACGACTGCTCCGCCAAGCTCTCCGACGTCATCTGCCTCAACCGCTAGTACGGCTGGTACTTCGGCGGGCCTGACCTCGAGGTCACGAAGGCGGCGCTGCGCCGCGAGCTCGAGGCCTGGGCGGAGCTCGGCAAGCCGATCGTCTTCACCGAGTTCGGCGCCGACACGGTCGCCGGGCTCCATGACACCACGCCCGTCATGTACACCGAGGAGTACCAGGTCGACTACTACAAGGCGAACTTCGCGGTCATGGACGAGTTCCCCTGTGTGGTGGGGGAGCAGGCCTGGAACTTCGCCGACTTCGCCACGAGCCAGAGCATCCTGCGCGTGGCAGGCAACAAGAAGGGCCTCTTTACCCACGACCGCAAGCCCAAGCTCGCAGCTCACTACTTCCGCGAAAGCTGGCACCAGATCCCCGATTTCGGCTTTAAGGAGTAGGCCGGAAATAGTTTTCAAATTCCCGCTTGCATTTCCGATTCGATGCTGGTAAATTGTTTTCTCGCGCGAAGGCGCAGCAAATTCGGGTGGTGGCGCAGTTTGGTAGCGCACTTGACTGGGGGTCAAGGGGTCGCTGGTTCGAATCCAGTCCACCCGACCAGAACTTAACAAGCCGGCCTGGGTAACCAGGCCGGCTTTTTTGTAATGACGAAAAGGGACAGTCCCTTTTCGTCATTACATTTAATAGGAGACCTGGCAGGGGATGCCGAGGGCGCGAACGCGGGCGGCGATGGCGTCCATGGCATCTGCCGGGGCCTTCATAAGGCCGTCGACGGGGGTGTCGCGCGCGATGGTGTAGATCGTCGCCTCCTGCGGGCGGATCCTGCGGAGCGCGTCGAGCCACGGCCCCACGTAGCGCTCGGAGGTGTTGTCCATGTCATGCCCCTGCCACTTGCCTCGCAGGAATATGGTCTGCACGATCACATGGCCCTCGAACGACGCGAACGCCCTTATCTGCTCCTCGACGTCGTAGCGGCCCACGGGCCTGTCGAGCAGGCGGATGTATTCCGCGTCTGCGGTGTCGAGCTTGAGGATGTTGTCGTCTACGAGCATGAGCGCGTCGTGGACTTCGGGGCGCGCGGCCATCGTCCCGTTGGAGAGGACCGCGATCTTGGCGGTCGGGGCGAGCTCGTCGCGCAGGGCGACGGCTGCGCGGATCGCCTCGGGGAACTCCGGCGCGGCGGTCGGCTCGCCGTTGCCGGCGAAGGTGATGACGTCGGGCAGCTCGCCCTCGTCGCGCATCTGACGCAGCTTCGCCTCGAGCGCCGCGGCCACCGTCTGCGCGCTGTTGTGGCGCCCGGCGCACCTGCGTTGCTCGTTCAGGCCGTTCTCGCAGTAGAGGCAATCGAAGGTGCAGATCTTTCCCGTCGCGGGCATCATGTTCACCCCGAGCGAGACGCCGAGCCGGCGGCTGCGCACGGGCCCGAAGACCGGGGAATCGTTGAGGAACGTGGGCATTCGTGTCTCCCTTCTGTTTCAAAGAACAATAGCCCAATCACGGTGCGTGTACCATTGAAGGGCTGTTTTCCGAACCAACGAGGAGGGCATATGTCCCGCGTCTATAACTTCTCTGCCGGCCCCGCGGTCCTTCCTGAGGAAGTGCTTCGCCAATGCGCCGCGTCTATGCTCGACTACGACGGCACCGGCATGTCCGTTATGGAGATGAGCCACCGCTCGCCGGTGTTCCAGAAGATCATCGAAGAGGCGGAGGCCGACCTGCGCTCGCTCATGGGAATCCCTGACGACTACAAGGTGCTCTTTCTCCAGGGCGGCGACTCGCTGCTGTTCTCTACCGTCTTCATGAACCTCGCGACGAACGGCAAGGCCGACTACGTCGTGACGGGCAACTGGTCAAAGAAGGCCTACGAGCAGGGCGTTATTCTGGGCGACGCCAAGCTCCTCGCCACCTCCGCGGATAAGAAATTCTCCTACGTGCCGGACGTCTCCGACCTGGACATCCGCCCGAACGCGAGCTTCGTCTACATCTGCCAGAACGAGACGATCACCGGCACGCGCTACCCCGAGCTGCCCGACACCAAGGGACATGTGCTCGTCGCGGACCAGTCCTCGATGTTCCTCTCCGAGCCGGTCGACGTCTCGCGCTACGGGCTCATCCACGCGGGCGTCCAGAAGAACGTCGGGCCCGCCGGCGTGCAGATCGTGATCGTCCGCGAGGACCTCATTCCCGACGACCTTCCCGGCGTGCCCACCATGCTG
>NZ_DAWEMK010000030.1:0-463 GCF_052362415.1 Paratractidigestivibacter sp.
CGCGCGGCCGCCCTGAGCTGCTCTTTCGCAGTTCGTGGCGTTGCTGCGCGAGGAATTAATATACGCACCTCCCGCCCCTCGCGCAAGGGCGGGCGGGCGTCTCCACGTTCCCTCCACATTCGGGGGGCGCGGGGCGCGCGGCCGGGCGATCCCCTCCCCTATCCGCCCATCTATATAAGGAATGACGAAAAGGGACTGTCCCTTTTCGTCATTCGGGGGCAGACGCTTTACGCCGGCAGCGCGCCAGAGACGGCGGCCTCGCACGCGCCCTCTATAAGAGCATCGCGCTCCGCAGCATCAGGGGCTTCCGCATAGACCCTGACCACGGGATCCGTGCGCGCCGGACGGGCAAGGACCCACGAACCGTCATCGAAGGCGAGGCGAAGACCATCGGCGTGGCTTACCTCCACGGGTTTCTTTCCGGCGACTTCGGGAGGGTTGAGCCCGGGGAGGATGGTCCTGA
>NZ_DAWEMK010000030.1:473-18908 GCF_052362415.1 Paratractidigestivibacter sp.
GAAGACCTGGGCGCTCGCGGGATCGAGCCTGACGTCGCGGCGAGCCCAATAGGTCTTTCCGAGGGTTTCTTCCTGCGTCTGAACGAGCTCAGACAGCCTCCGGCCGGATTCGGCCAGGTATTCGGCGACGAGGAGGCACGCGTAGATACCGTCGCGCTCCATCAGGTGGGAAGGGACGCAGATGCCACCGTACTCCTCGGCGCCCAGAAGGACGTCGCCCTCCCCCATCTCGCTATAGATATAGGGGAAACCGACGGACACCGGCACGTACTCGAGGCCGAGCCGCTCGGCCTGGCGCTCGATCAGGGTCGAGCACGTGAGCGTCGTCACCACGCGCCCCTCGGCATGCGATTTCCGCGCGAGTGCCTCGATGACCAGCGGCACAAGCTCGCGCACGGCGAGCAAGCGGCCGCTCTCGTCGACCACGCCGGCTCGGTCGCCATCGCAATCGAGGACGATTCCGAGGTCGGCGCCTTCGGAGATCACGGCCTGCTCGCATTCGTCCGCCCAAGGGTCGGTCGGCGAGGGGTGGATCCCGCCGAAGTCGCCCAGGCTCCTCGAGTGAATCTCGATGACCTCGCAGCCGAGGCCCCTCAGAACGCGGGAAAGCACGCGCGCGCCAGAACCGTACATGGGATCGACGACGACCTTGAGTGGCTTCGCAAGCGGCGCGCACTTCCCCATCGACGTAAAGAGACCCGCGATATAGGGCTCCACCACCTCGACGATGTCGACGGGGCCGCGGGCATCATCCGGCGACGACGGAACGAGCTGCTCCACCTTGTCGAGGAATTCCCGGTCGCACGGGCCGCCGTCGGCTCCACGCGCCACGATTCCGCCGTACTCGCAGGAAAGCTCGCTGGCGGTGACCATCACGGCGCCGATCGCCTCGTCATCGTGGGCGCAGGCCCAGGCGAGCGCGGGCGTCGGGCATGCGGAGGAAGCCAGCTTGGCGTGAAGGCCACATGCGGCGATGACCCCCGCGAACTCGCGGGCGATTCCCTCGGACGGGAGCCTGGTGTCATACCCGACGTAGACCGTCGCGCCCTCATGCTCCTCAGACCACAGGAGCCCGAAAGCCGCGGCGACTCGGGAAGCGTTTTCCGCCGTGAATCCGTCCTCGTAGCGAGTTTTCCAGCCGTCGTTGCCGAAGCGAATCATATCGGCATGCTTATCCAAAGGTTGTTCACCTCTAGGGGTAGTCGCTGGCAAAGAAGGACTAGTCGATCTTCACGCCCTGCTTCTGCAGATAGTCGATGAGTCGCGTCATGGTATCGGCAGATAGCGCGTGCTCCATGAGACAGGCCTCCTCGTCTGCGGTCTCGGGCTCGACGCCGAGGTCCGTCTGCAAAAACGCGCGGAGCGCGCGGTGCGAGCGCCAGACGATCTTCGCGTACTTCTCGCCCTCGGAGGTGAGGGTCACGCGGCCGTAACGGCTCTGGGTGACCATGCCCATGTCTTTGAGCTGATTGAGGGCTTTGTTCACGCTGGCTTTGGAGACCTCGAGCTGGTCGGCGACGTCAACCGAGCGGACCGACCCATCGGGCTCGCCGCTATCGAGCGAGAGACGGTAGATCGACTCGAGATAATCCTCGCCGGCTCGGGTGAGGGAGTGGTCATCTTTTGCGTTGCTGATCATGTAGATGCTCCGGGCTATTCGAACGCTGGCTCTTACAAGGCCACTATACCCAGACGAGTCTAGATTTCGTGGTCCAAATCGGGCAGCGTGTCGCGCTCCGCCTTGGCACCGAGCGAGACGAGCTTCGGGACGAAGCCCTCATAACCGCGATCGATGTGGTGGATCGCCGAGACGACGGTCTCGCCGTCCGCGACCAGGCCGGCCATGACGAGAGCGGCGCCTCCGCGCAGGTCGGGGGACTTGACCTGTGCCCCGGAGAACGCGGGCACGCCGTGGACGATGGCGTGATGGCCCTCGATGGTGATGTCCGCGCCCATGCGGTTGAGCTCGCTCGCGAGCATGAAGCGGTTCTCGAAGACGTTCTCGGTGATCACGCAGGAACCCTGGCACAGGGAAAGAAGACACATGGTCTGAGCCTGCATGTCGGTCGGGAAACCGGGGAACGGCAGGGTCTGGATGTCGGCGGGAAGGATCGGCCCTTCTCGCCAGCAAGTGCACTCGCGGCTCCCGCGCTCGACGCGGATGCCCATCTGCTCATACTTCTTGAGCACAAGGCCGAGGTGGCGGGGGTCGAAGCCCTTGACCTTGACCGGCTCGCCGCAAAGGGCGCCGATGGCCAAAAACGTGCCGGCCTCGATGCGGTCGCCCACGACGGCGTGCGTGACGGGATGGAGCTCCGAGACGCCGTTGATCTCGATGACCGGGGAGCCGGCGCCTTTGATGTCGGCGCCCATCTCGTTGAGGAGGTTGGCGAGATCGACGATCTCGGGTTCGCGGGCAGCGTTGTCGATGGTGGTCGAGCCCTTGGCAAAAACGGACGCCATCATGAGGTTCTCGGTCGCGCCGACGCTCGCGAAGGCGAGGGTAACGGTCGCGCCGTGGATGCCGTGGGGCGCGCTCGCGTGGATGTTGCCGTGGTCGATCTTGAACTCGACGCCCAGGGCCTCGAGCCCGAGGATATGCATATCGATCTTTCGGGCACCGATGTTGCAGCCTCCCGGCATGGCGACGACGGCCTTGCCGAAGCGAGAAAGAAGCGGGCCCAGCACCGCAGTGGAGGCCCGCATCTGAACGACGAGGTCGTAGGGGGTCTCCCACGAGTCGACGTTGGTGGTATCGATTTTCAGCTCATGCTCGTTGACGACCTCGATGGTCGCGCCGAGATTCTTGAGCACCTTGCCCATTACGTGGACATCGGCGATGTCGGGGACGTTGGTGAGGGTGCTCACGCCCTTGGCCATAAGCGTAGCGGCCATAAGCTTAAGCGCCGAGTTCTTTGCTCCCTCGACGGTCACCTCGCCAGTAATGGGGTGGCCACCCTCGACCTTGATGACGTCCATGAACCCTCCGTATGCAAGAGGACCTTACTGGTCCTTGATGGTCTGCTTCAACAGAAGGTTACACCAATTGATTTTGTTCTCGTAGTACGCGCGCCTGTGGTCGCCCTCCTCGCAGGCATCGAGGGTCTCGATGGCCTCATCGCGGGTGCGGCGGACCGTCTCGACGTCGATGTCGTCGGTGCGGCGAGCATGGTCGGCGAGGATGATGACCTGGTCGTGGTCAATCTCGGCGTAGCCGCCGGAGACGACGACGTCGCGCTCTCCCCCGCCGTCCTTCTCGGTGAGCCTCATGCGCACGACGCCGTCGCCGAGGGCGACGATCTCGGCCGCGTGGCCGGGGTAGACGCCCAGCTCGCCGGCATAGGTGACGAGCACGAGGCTGGTGGCCGGGCCCTCATAGAGGGCCCGGTCGGGACGCACGAACTGTACGTTCAGCTCTGCCATTGCCTAACCTAGTTCTTCGAGTCGTCGGAGGCCATCTTGGCGGCGCGGGCGCGCACGTCCTCAATGGTGCCGGCGTAGCGGAAAGCCTGCTCGGGCAGGTCGTCGCACTTGCCGTCGATGATCTCGGCGAAGGAGCGGACCGTGTCCTGGATGGTGCAGTAGCAGCCCGGGTTGCCGGTGAACTTCTCGGCGACGTGGAACGACTGCGAGAGGAACTGCTGGATCTTACGGGCGCGGGCGACGACCTTCTGCTGGTCCTCAGAAAGCTCGTCCATGCCCAGGATGGCGATGATGTCCTGCAGGTCGGAGTACTCCTGGAGGGTCTCCTGGACGGCCATGGCCACGCGGTAGTGCTCCTCGCCGACGATGGAGGGGTCGAGCGCGGAGCTCGAGGACGCCAGCGGGTCGACGGCGGGGTAGATGCCCAGCTCGGTGATGGAGCGGGAAAGAACCGTCGTCGCGTCGAGGTGCGTGAAGGTGGTGGCGGGCGCCGGGTCGGTCAGGTCGTCGGCGGGGACGTAGACGGCCTGGACGGAGGTGATGGAGCCCTCCTTGGTGGAGGTGATGCGCTCCTGGAGCTCGCCCATCTCGGTGGCCAGCGTGGGCTGGTAGCCGACGGCGGACGGGATGCGGCCAAGAAGCGCGGAGACCTCGGAGCCGGCCTGCGAGAAGCGGAAGATGTTGTCGATGAAGAGAAGGACGTCCTGGCCCTGGTCACGGAAGTACTCGGCGGTCGTCAGACCCGAGAGAGCGACGCGCATACGGGCTCCGGGCGGCTCGTTCATCTGGCCGTAGACCAAGCAAGTCTTGTTGATGACGCCGGACTCGGTCATCTCGAGGAAGAGGTCGGTGCCCTCACGGGTGCGCTCGCCGACGCCGGTGAACACGGAAGTGCCGCCGTGCTCCTGGGCGAGGTTGTTGATGAGCTCCTGGATGAGGACCGTCTTGCCGACGCCGGCGCCGCCGAACAGGCCGGTCTTGCCGCCGCGGACGTAGGGCTCGAGAAGGTCGATGGCCTTGATGCCGGTCTCGAAGATCTCGGTCTGGGTGGTGAGCTCCTCGAACGCGGGGGCCGGGTGGTGAATCGGGTAGTAATCGACGTCGGCGGGAACCTCGCCGCCGTCGACCGGCTGGCCCATGACGTTCCAGACGCGGCCGAGGGTCGAGGGACCCACGGGCATCATCATGGGATGGCCGGTGTCGTGGACGAGCAGGCCGCGGGTGAGGCCGTCGGTCGAGGACATGGCGACGGTGCGGACGACGCCTCCCTCGAGCTGGGACTCGACCTCGAGGACCGTGTCGACGTGACCCATGGGCGTGTCGCCGTCGACGCGCAGGGCCGAGTAGATGCCCGGCACCTGATCGTCGAACTTGACATCGACCACGGGGCCGACGACGCGGACGATGCGGCCGGTGCCCACGCTCTTGTTGAGCTTGTGGAACGCGGCCTCCTCGAGGGCGCTACGCTGCTCGGTGGTGTTTTCTGACATTAGTTGTCCTCCAATGCGGACGTGCCGCCGATGATCTCGGTGAGCTCGGTGGTGATGGCGCCCTGGCGCTCGCGGTTGTACGTGCGCCCAAGGTTGCCGAGGACCTCCTTGGCGTTGTCGGTCGCCGACTGCATGGCGCGGCGGCGCGCGCCGTGCTCAGCTGCCGCCGAGTCGAGAAGCGCGTGGAAGATGACCGTGCGGAAGTACGCGGGCAGAAGCTGGCCCAGGACCTCCTCCGGGGAGGGGTCGAAGGAGAAGTCCGTGTACTCCTGGCCCTCGATAGTGGAGAGCGCCTCAGGGGTGCGCGGCTTGTTGGGCATCGTGAGCTGCTCCTTGGTGATGGGAAGCAACTGCTCGGTGACCTGCGTCTGCTCGACGCGGTTCTTCGCGTGCCAGTAGACCAGCACCACGCGGTCGAAGTCGCCGTTGGAGTAACCCTCCATGACGTAGGAGGCGATGCGGTCCGCCTCGTCCATGTTGGGCTCCGACGAGATGCCCACGAAGGACATCACAGGCTCCTTCTTGCGGTACGTGAAGTACTCCGTGGGCTTGCGGCCGCACGTGATGACGCTGGACTTCACGCCCTTATCAGCGAGCTTCTGCATCTCGTGCTCGACCTCGCGCTGCGGGGCGATGTTGAAGCCGCCGGCCAGGCCGCGGTCGGAAGCGACGAGCACATAGAGCACGTGCTCCTCGGCCGGGTGCTTGGCGAGCAGGGGCTGGGAGGCATCGAAGCCTGCGCTGGCGACGTTGGCGAGCATGCGCGTGACGGCGTCCTTGTAGGGCTCCGCCTGCTCCGCGCGGTCAAGGGCCTTGCGGATCCTCGCGGTGGAGATCATCTCCATCGTTCGAGTGATCTGCATGGTGCTCTTGATCGAGCTCATGCGCCTCGATATCTCGCGAAGATTTGCCATGTTGTGCCTACTCCTGGCCCTTCTTGGTGGAATCCGGCTGGACGGTCTTCTCGGCCGCGCCCTCGACGTCCGCCGCGGACTTCTTGTTCGGGTGCTCCAGGAGGAAGTCCCTCTTGAAGTGCCCGATGTGAAGCTTGAGGCGGGACTGCTTGTCGTCGTCGAGCTTGCCCTCGACGAGCGAGTTGCGCAGCGCGGGGTGGCGCTCGGACATGTACTTGGCGAGCGCGTCGCGGAACATGGGCACGTGGTCGAGGTCGACGTCGTCGATGAAGTTCTCCTTGGCGGCAAAGATCGCGATGATCTGATCCTTGACGTCAAGCGCGGAGTAACGCTGCTGCTTGAGGAGCTCCATCATGTGGGCGCCGTGGTTGAGCTGGTACTGCGTGGTGGCGTCGAGGTCGCTTCCGAACTGCGAGAAGGCCTGCTTCTCGCGGTAGGATGCGAGGTCGAGTCGAAGCGTGCCGGAGACCTGCTTCATGGCCTTGACCTGCGCGGCTCCGCCGACTCGCGAAACCGAGATGCCCACGTCGACTGCCGGGCGCTGGCCCTGGAAGAAGAGGTTGGACTGCAGATAAATCTGGCCATCGGTAATGGAGATGACGTTCGTCGGAATGTAGGCCGAGACGTCGCCCTCCTGGGTCTCGATGATCGGGAGCGCCGTGAGGGAGCCGCCGCCGTTGGCGTCGGACAGCTTGCAGGCGCGCTCGAGCAGGCGAGAGTGCAGGTAGAAGATGTCGCCAGGGTACGCCTCGCGTCCGGGCGGACGGTGCAGCGTAAGCGACATCTGACGGTACGCCACGGCCTGCTTGGACAGGTCGTCGTAGATGACGAGGGCGTGGCCGCCGGGATGGGTCTCGTCGGCGGGGTTGCCGTTGGCGTCGTTGTACATGAAGTACTCGCCAATCGCGGCGCCGGCCATCGGGGCGATGTACTGCAGCGGCGCGGAGTCGGCCGCTGTTGCGGCGACGATGACGGTCTTGTCGAGCACGCCGTGCTGGGCCAGGGACTCGCGGATCGTGGCGACCGTGGAGGCCTTCTGGCCGATGGCAACGTAGATGCAGATCATGTCGGTCTGCGCCTGGTTGACGATGGCGTCGATGGCGATGGCCGTCTTGCCGGTCTTGCGGTCGCCGATGATGAGCTCACGCTGGCCGCGGCCGATGGGCACCATAGCGTCGATGGCGAGAAGGCCGGTCTGAACCGGCTCGCACACGGGCTGGCGCTCCATGATGCCGGGGGCCTTGAACTCGATCGGGCGACGGTGCGTCGTCACGATGGGGCCGAGGCCGTCGATGGGCTGGCCGAGAGGGTTCACGACGCGTCCGAGCATCGCGTGGCCCACGGGGATATCCATGACGCGGCCGGTGGTGCGGCACTCGTCGCCTTCCTTGATGTCCTCGACGTTGCCGAAGAGGACGGCGCCGACCTCGTCTCGGTCCAGGTTCTGGGCCAGGCCGTAGACGTCGTGGCCGGTGGCAGAGCTGGTGAACTTGAGGAGCTCGCCGGCCATGGCGGTCTTCAGGCCCGAGATGTGGGCGATGCCGTCGCCGACCTCGGTGACCACAGAGGCCTCCTGGTGGTCGACCGTCGCGTTGATAGCGCTGAGGTTAGCGCGAAGGGTCTCCAGGATCTTCTGCGAGCTGATGGTTTCTTCTGTCGTCATTTATTCCTCACCTCCGTTGAACGAAGAGGAGAGCGTCTTCCTGATGTTAGAGAGCTGGGCGCGCACGGAGGCGTCGTAGCGCTTGCCGCGCACCTCGAGCATGATCCCGCCGATGATGGACGGGTCCACGCGCTCCACGAGGTACACAGGGGCGTCGAGGTCGGCCTCTGCCTTTGCGCTCACCGCTTTGCGGAGTTCGTCGTCCATCGGTACGGCCGTGGTCACGGTCACGCTGACGGTCTTGTCCTCGGAGTCGAGCAGCTGCTTGTACTGCTTGGACACCTGCTCGATGAGCCCGAGGTCGTCCTCCTTCTGCATGGCCGCGAGGGTCTCGAGGACCTCCGGGGAGAACTTCCGCGCGTGCTGCCACTGCACGAGGTCGGCGTTCGCGCGCCCCTCGCAGCGGGCGGCCTCCAGAAGCGCCCTGGTGTATGCCTCGACCTTCTCGGCGTCGGTGTGGTTAGTCGCCATTGGGTGCGCTCACTTCCGCGAGGTACTTCTCGGCGAGCTTGCGCTGCTGGTCCTCGGTAAGGTCATTGCCGATGATCTTGGTGGCGATCTCGACCGAGAGGTCCACAACGGAGCCGGAAAGCTCGATCATGGCCTTGTGGCGCTCGGAGTCGACGGCGCCGTGCGCCTTGGCGATGACGTCCGCGGCCTCCTTCTGGGCCTTGGCCAGGATCGCGGAGCGCTCCTCCTCGGCCTCCTTCTTTGCCTTGGAGATGATCTCGTCGGCCTGCTGGTGGGCCTCCACGATCTTCTGCTCATAGGACTTGGCGGACTCGGCGGCGTCGAGACGGGACTTCTCGGCGGCGTCCAGGTCCTCCTGGATCTTCTCCTGGCGCTTGTCCATCATCGAGAGGACCTGCGGCCAAACGAGCTTGGCCAGCACGATCCAGATGATGAGGAAGGCGATGAGCGCCGGGATGAACTCGGCGGGCTTCGGGATGAGGATGTCGGCCCCCACGCCCTCCGCCAGCGCTGCGGTCGGCATGCCGGCGACGGCCACGGCGATTGCCGCGCCCGCACGGGCGAGCTGACCTCTGGTAGTGCTCTTCATAATTGCCTCCATCACGGGATTCGTCGCTTCTCGCCTATCGTAGCTACTTGACGATAAGGGAGACGACGAAGCCGATGAGGGCGAGGGCCTCGACGAATGCGGAGCCGAGGATGAAGACCGTGAACAGACGGCCCTGGACCTCAGGCTGGCGCGCCATGCCCTGAGCGACGCCGGACGCCGCCAGACCGATACCGATGCCAGCGCCGATAACGCCAAGACCATAACCAACGACACCGAGAGCTCCCACAATTCCTCCTTTGTCATTCGCCCCTAGGTTTCCTTTGTTTTTGCGGGGCGAGTTCCAAAACAAACTAACGACGTGCTATGAACTGCGGGCGACTGCCCGCGAGTTGCCTGGACCGAAGGCGCGCTACTCCTCGTCGGACTCGGCGATCTGGATGTAGACCGCGGTCAGGAGGGCGAAGACGTACGCCTGGATGGCGGCGACCATGATCTCGACCACATAGATGATCAGCAGGATGGCGACCCACATGACCGAGGCGCCCGCCTGGGCGACGGCCGCGGCCGAGAAGGCCTGGATCATCGGCTCGAAGAACAGAGACGCCAGGATGGCGAAGGTGCCCATGACGACGTGGCCGGCGAAGAGGTTGCAGAAGAGTCGGACGGCCAGCGTGATCAGGCGCAGGATGGTCGAGAAGACCTCGATGCACCACACGAGGGCGTTGAGCGGGAAGGCGACGCCCTTAGGGGCGAGGGACTTCGCGTAGCCCAGGGCACCGTGCTTCTTTATGCCGCAGACGATGAAGTAGATAAACGAGACGATGGCGAGGGCGGCCGTCGTGGAGATGGTGCCCGTGCCCGGCTTGCAGCCCGGGATGATGCCGATGATGTTGTTGGCGAGGATCACCAGGAACAGCGATGCGATGAACGGGAAGTGCTTGCGCCAGGTGTCGCCCAGGATGCCCTTGCACATGTCGTCGCGGACGAACTCGACCAGGTACTCCATCGTGTTCACGAAGCGGCCCTGGGGCACGAGGCTCGCGGACTGCTTCGCCTTGAAGACGAACAGCAGCACGAGCATGAGCACCACTGCCACGGCGAACCAGAACGAGTACTGGGTAAAGCCGACCGTGTCGAGGTTGCCGACGATCGGCGTCGACGTGAAGCTCGAGACGAGCTCGTCGACCTCGCCACTGAGGCTGTCGAGAGGATTCACTTACGTCCCTTCCTTTCAATCAGGCCTGGTCGGGGTCGCTGTTCGCGGCTTTCCAGGCCCTTGCTGCCTCCACCGCCCAGATGAGCAGGAAGGAGGCTACCATGGCACAACCGAACGTCAACGCCTTCTCGCTCGCGAAGCAGTAAACCGCTAGTTGAGCCAGGCTGAGGAGCACGAACGACGAGAAGATGCTCGCCATCCCGAGACTCATGCTCACTTTAGCCCTTTTTCCCTCTTTGAGGGCCTTCTCGAACAGGAAGCCGGGAAACACGCTGCCGATGACGGCACAGACGGTTCCCGCGAGGATCGTGGAGATCTGCACCGCTTCTCGCCCCCTGTTTTCGATGGCCCCGAAAGACCGTTGGACACAATAATTGAACCCGATTCAAAAAGCAACGAGATTTTCGTCTTAGACTCCGTTTCGACACAAACCGCGTTGCGTAGAGATATTACCTCGAGAGCTCCGGGTAGAGCGGGTGGACGGCGAGCATCTCGCGGACCTCGGCATGGGTGCGGTCGAGCAGCTCGTCGTTGCCCAGGTTGTTGACCACGTCGCCGATGAGCTGGCCCACGCGCTCGCACTCCGGCTCCGTGAAGCTACGCGTGGTCGCTGCGGCGGACCCCACGCGGATGCCGGAGGTGACGAAGGGCGAGCGCTTCTCGCCGGGGATGGTGTTCTTGTTCACCGTGATGCCGACCTCCTCCAAGGCGCGCTCGGCGTCCTTGCCGGTAACGTCTCCGGCGGGGGTCAGGTCGACGAGCAGTAGGTGATTATCGGTACCGCCGGTGACGAGGCGCAGGCCGCGCGACTCCATGCCGCGGCCGAGCGCGCGGGCGTTGGCGAGGACGGCGTCGGAGTAGTCGGCGAACTCGGGCGCGAGGGCCTCGCCGAAGGCGACCGCCTTGCCGGCGATCACGTGCTCGAGCGGCCCGCCCTGGGTACCGGGGAAGACCGAGGAGTTGAGCTTCTTGGAGAGGTCGGCGTCGTTTGTGAGGATGAGGCCGCCGCGCGGTCCGCGCAGGGTCTTGTGGGTGGTCGTCGTGGTCACGTCGGCCACGGGCACCGGGCTCGGGTGGCGGCCGGTGGCGACGAGACCGGCGATGTGGGCCATGTCGACCATCAGCTTGGCGCCGTTCTCGTGCGCGATCTGGGCGAAGCGCTCGAAGTCGATGGTGCGCGGGTAGGCCGAGGCTCCGGCGATGATCACGGCGGGCTTGTGCTCGCGGGCCTTCTCGGCGACGTCGTCGAAGTCGATGCGCTCGGTCTTTGGGTCGAGGCCGTAGGAGACGACGTTGTAGAGCTTGCCCGAGAAGTTCGCGGGCGACCCGTGGGTGAGGTGGCCACCGTTGTCGAGGCTCATGCCCATGATGGTGTCGCCCGGCTTCGCGAGCGCGGCGAGGGCCGCGTAGTTGGCCTGGGCGCCCGAGTGGGGCTGCACGTTGGCGAACCCGGCGCCGAAGAGCTTCTTCGCACGGTCGCGGGCGATGTTCTCGACGACGTCGACGGCCCAGCAGCCGCCGTAGTAGCGCTTGCCGGGAAGGCCCTCGGCGTACTTATTTGTAAGGGGCGAGCCCATGGCCTCCATAACGGCGAGGCTGGTGAAGTTCTCCGACGCGATGAGCTCGATCGACTCGCGCTCGCGGCGGAGCTCCGCCTCGATGGCGGAATAGATCTCGGGGTCCTGCGCGGAGAGGTTGCTGAAGTCCACGGTGGTGCCTCCTTTACAAGTTCGGGCGGCGCCGAAGCGCCGCCCGAGGCCTGATGCTCTTCTGTTATGCGTCCACGCCGGGGAAGGCGGGGTCGTCCTCGCGCATGATCTTCTCGACGCGCTTGGCGTGCCTGCCGCCCTCGAACTCGGTGTTGAGGAAGGTGTCCACGAGCACGAGGTTGTCCTCGAGGCTCACGAAGCGACCGGAGAGGCCGATGACGTTGGCATTGTTGTGCTGACGGGCGAGCTCGGCGAACTTGACGGTCTGGACCGGGGTCGCGCGGACGCCGGGGACCTTGTCGGCCGTGATGGCCATGCCGATGCCGGTACCGCAGATCAGGATGGCGCGGTCGGCTTCCCCGCGGGAGACCATGCGCGCCGCGCGGTCGGCGTAGTCGGGGTAGTCGACGGACTCCTCGGAGTTCGTCCCGAGGTCCGTGACCTCGTGGCCGAGGGACTTGAGGTGCTCGATGACGGCGTCCTTCTGGACGAAGCCGCCGTGGTCGCAGGCAACGGCGATGCGCATGCGTGGTTCCTTTCGGGTTCGCGGGTCATACGGTGCATAGGGTAGCACTGAGGCGGGCGCGGGGCCGGCGCCGCGGGAGGCGCGGCGTAACCGCGGGGCAACGTGGGGAGCGCGGGACGCATGCGCCTCGCGCCCGCCGCTACTCCCCCGCCGCGACGGCGAGCACAAGCGCCGGGTCGATCGCGCCGGCGCGCAGCACGCGGGGCGCGGGGCCCGTGCAGTCCACGATGGTCGAGGCCTGGGCAAGCGGCGCCGGGCCGCCGTCCACGACGAGCTCGACGTCGCGGACGATGGCGGGGTCGAGCTCGTCGGCCGAGGTCGCCGCCGGCCTCCCATGGAGGTTCGCGGAGGTCTGCGCCAGGGGCGCGTCCACGGCGGCCAGGAGCGCCTCGATGAACTCGGAGCCCGGCGCGCGCAGGGCGACGGTGCCGCCCTCCTCGGGCCGCAGGGGGTCGGCCGCCTGGAGGTACTCGGGGTCCACTCCCTCGTCGGCGCGCACCACGAGGGTGAGGGCGCCCGGCCAGAAGCGCTCGGCGAGGCGCAGCGCGTAGTCGGGCAGCTCCCGGCCCCAGCGCGCGAGGCCGCCGTCGCGCGAGACGAACCACGGGAGGGTCTGGCGCAGGTCGCGCTTCTTTATGTCGAAGATGCGGCGATGACCGGGGTTCTCCGGCGCGACGGCGCAGGCGAGGCCATAGACCGAGTCGGTGGGCAGAGCGACGACGCCGCCCGCGCGCAGGGCCTCCGCCGAGCGCTCGACGGCGGCGGGGTCGGGGTCTGCGGGGTCCACGCGCACGATCTTTTGGCCGGCGACGGGCGAGGAAGAAGGGAGCGAGCCCTCGCGCACCGCCACGAGCACGCGCGGGCGGCCTGTGAGGTCTTGGCGCACCTCGACCGATGCCCAGCCACCCTGCGCGCGCACGAGATCGGCCGCCGCGCCGAGGTGGCCCTCGTAGAGCTCGCAGCAAAGCATGCCGCCCGGGGTAAGCGCGCCCGGCGCGAGGTCGACGAGGCGGCGGAACACGTCCAGCCCGTCGGCGCCACCGTCGAGCGCGAGCTCGGGCTCGTTGTCCTTGACCTCGGCGGGGACCTCGTGGGAGAGCACGTCGGTAGGGATGTAGGGAGGATTGCTCACCAGGACCGCGAAGGTCCCCATAAGGTCGGGATCGACGCCCGAGGCGAGGTCGCACTCGACGATATCCACCGCGCCGGAAAGCCCGAGCGAGTCGCGGTTGCGGACGGCGAGGTCGACTGCCGCAGACGAGAGGTCGGTGGCCGTGACCTGCGCGCCCTTGCGCTCGTAGGCGATGGAGAGCGAGATACAGCCCGTGCCGCAGCCGACCTCGAGGACCCGGGGCGGGATGCCGCCGGCGGCCTTCGTGGCAGCGTCGACGCCCTCGAGCGCGGCGTCCACCAGGACCTCGGTCTCGGGGCGGGGGATGAGGACGCCCCTCTCGCAGCGCAGGACGATGTGGCGAAACGCGGTCTCGCCCGTCACGTACTGGAGGGGCTCGCCGGCGGCACGGCGCTGGACCGCGGCGCGCATGCGCGAGCGCTCGTCAGGGGTGAGCGGGCGGTCGTAGTTCACATAGAGATCGACCCGCGAGAGGCCCATGACGTCGCAGAGCAGCCACTCAGCCGACAGCCTCGGGTGCTCGTCCCCGTGCCGCTGCAGAAACCCGCAGGTCCAGTCGATGATCTCTTTGATGGTCCAGGTTTTCTCTGTGCTTGTCATTGCTCGCTCCCTGCTCGATGCGTTATCGCATCATAGCCAAAGAGCTGGCCGGGCGCGCGGGACCTGGCGAGAAACGCCCCTCCCGCGGCATGAAGTCACCTTGCCCTACCGGGAAACGACCTTATATGAGTTCGCGAGCTGAGCGCCGGATTCGCTCCAGCGGGTCTCGACCTCGAGGTAGCCGTGCTCGCGCATCTTTGACATGAGGCGGTCGACGGTTTTCTCGGATCGGCCGAGAGCGGAGGCGATGGCGGCCTTGGTCACAGGCTCGCCCTCGTGGTCGGCCACGTAGGCGAGGATGGCACGCGCGGACGGGGTGAGCCTGAGCTCGCCCGCAGAACCGTTCTCCGACACCGACGAATCAGCCACCCGCCACCTCCGAGTAATCCATAAATAACGGTTTGAATAATAGCAATAAATCTAATTCGCAGTATGAATAAAGGCTTAAGCCGAAGTGCCAGTTAGAAGTCAATAATACAAACAACACACAGGTAAAGTGCATCACTAAATTCAGCAACGCTAATATGTTCATTTACTTTTATATGATACATATATCAATAGTTTGAGACGTCTGCCACACTACAGGTCAAATAGCTGCACAAATCGCCCCGCAAGCAAAAAAACAACGGCTCAAGGAACGCCCCCCCCCCGCATCTAAGCTTTCCGAGGGCACGCGGCCCATGTCGGTGCGACGGCCGCCGTCCAAGCGATACCATCGGTACTCGACGAGACCGACAGAAAGGAGCCGCGGATGCGCGAGCGCGCGGACATTCTATACAGACCCTTCGAGCCCGGCGACTTCGAGGCGGTCGCCGAGCTCATGCGGGCACAATGGAGCTGCGACCTCGAGGGTGCCGCCGGCGAGTACTCGGCGAGCATCGATCTGTGCGGATACCTCGCCGACGCGGACTGGGGTCTCGTGGCCGAGGAGCGCGGGCAGGTGCTCGGGGCAATGCTTCTTCGCACCGACGATGAGCCCGACCCGAAGTGGGCCGCGCGGCGAGACATGCTCATGGCGGAGGCGGCGGCCGACCCCTCTCTGGAGGAGGAGATCCATCGCGACGTGGACATCCTTGAGGAGGAGGCGCTTCTTTCCGACGAGTACGCGCAGAGCGACGGCATCGGCAACGGCGCGGAGATCAAGCTGCTGATCGTCTCTCCCGCGGCGCAGGGGCTCGGCGTGGGCGGGCGCTTGTTCGGCGAGGCGAAGCGGCGCGCGGCGGAGCTCGGCGGGTTTTATCTGCTGACCGACGACTCGTGCGACGTCGGGTTCTACGAGCACAAGGGCATGAGGCGCATGGCCAAGCGCGCGAGCGCGGTCGAGGCGCCGGCCTGCCCCCAGACGGCCGACGCCGACGATGACGGCGACTTCAACCTCTACGTGTACGCCCAGGGGCTCTGATGGAGGCCCCCCTGATGGAACGCGGGCCCTCCGCGCGCCCCGTAGATCCCATAGGCGCAAAGGCAGCCGGTGCAAAGAAGCCCCCGGTCGTCGGTCGGTTCGCGCCCACGCCCTCGGGGCGTATGCACCTGGGCAACGTGTTCTCCTGCCTGATGGCGTGGCTCTCGGCAAAGAGCGGGGGCGGCCGCGTGGTGCTGCGCATCGAGGACCTTGATCCGCGGGCGCAGGACCCCGCCGTCGCCGATCGGCTGATGGCCGATCTCGACTGGCTCGGGCTCGGCTGGGACGAGGGCCCTTATTTCCAGAGCGACCGCACAGAGCTCTATGAGGAGGCAGTCGGGAGGCTGGGCGCGCTCGGCCTCACCTACCCGTGCTTCTGCACGCGGGCCGAGCTCCACGCCGCGACCGCGCCGCACGCCTCGGACGGCACGTACCTGTACGCGGGGACCTGTCGCGGGCTCACGGCGGAGCAGATCGCCCAGAAGTCGCTCAGGCGTGCGCCCGCGACGCGCCTGCGGGTGCCCGAGGCGGGAGACCCCGCGGGCGCGATCGAGTTTTGCGACCTCGCCTTCGGCCCCCAGAAAGAAGTGCTCGCGAGCGAATGCGGCGATTTTCTCGTGCGGCGCAGCGACGGCGTGTTCGCATACCAGCTCGCGGTCGTGGTGGACGACGGGCTCATGGGCGTGAACCAGGTCGTCCGCGGGCGCGACCTCTTGAGCTCGTCGGCTCGGCAGACCTACCTCGCGCGGCTGCTCGGCATCGAGCATCCTGCGTACGGGCACGTGCCGCTGCTCACGGCGCCCGGCGGCAGAAGGCTTTCCAAGCGCGACCAAGACCTCGACCTAGGGGCCCTGCGGGACCGTGGGGTGCCGGCGGGCAGGATCATCGGGTCGCTGGCCGCGGCGGCGGGAATTGCCGATCCAGGCGAGGAGGCGACGCCCACGGAGCTCATTGAGCGCTTCTCGTGGGACAAAATCGCCGAACATCGAGGGGATATCGTGGTCGACGGCGATTTTCTTTCGCGACTGGTTGGATAAATCTCCCGGTATGCGCTATGATTCACAAGCACCATTTACGGAGAGCTGACCGAGAGGCCGAAGGTGCTCGCCTGCTAAGCGAGTATTCCCCCTAAGGGAATCTGGGGTTCGAATCCCCAGCTCTCCGCCAGACTGCACAGCCCGCCCGCGCCCACGCGCCGGCGGGCTTTTTTCTTCCTTCCCTCCCCGCCATCACTGGGTGACAGTCATTGCGTGCAGCTTTCCTTGCCACCCATCAGCCAATGACTGTCACCCAGTGATGGGTGTCGCAAAACCGCTGCTCACAATGACTGTCACCCAGTGATGGTGGGAACAGGCAAAATTTTTTGAGATTCTCGCTTGACTTCGTAGAGGAAGGCTGGCAATATACTGTCTTGCACGCGGCGTTACCTCAGCTGGATAGAGGACCTGACTACGAATCAGGGCGTCATAGGTTCGAATCCTATACGCCGCACCACGCAATTTAAAGGGCTTCCTTCGGGAAGCCCTTTTTTGTTATAGATCGGCACGGCGAAGAGCGGCGTCCTCATTCGAGTCGATGAACCCGAAGTCATAGGGGATGCCCTCGCGATCGCAGAGGTCCATCAGGTCGAGGATGTCGTTCCCCTCGTCGCGGGCGAACTCCGCGAGCGACCGGGCCCCGAAGAGCTCCCCCAGCGCAGCCAGGAGCCTCCCTGTACAGGAGGCCGGCACGCGCACGTCGAGCAGCGCACGGTCCGCGCCATGGGCGACGCGCACCGACGGCCCCTCGATCTCCTCTCGCAGCACGAGAGGCGCCCCCGGCGCGCCTCCGACGCTCATCTTGCGGACGTCCCCCGCGGACTCGAACCTCGCCGCCACCGTCAGCTCTTCCACATCGCTCCCCTACGCTCGCGCTCGCTCATCAACACCATACAAGTATGGTGCACGAACGGGACAACAATGCCGCCCGCGGGTCGCGGGCGGCATCTTCACGTGCTGCGAATCAGTTGTGGGGCAAGCGTAAAGAAGTTCCTACGCCTCGGGCTTGATGACCTCGATGCCGCCCATGTAGGGGCGCAGGGCCTCCGGCACGGTGATGGTGCCGTCGGCGTTCTGGTAGTTCTCCATGATGGCGGCCATCGTACGGCCCACGGCGAGGCCGGAGCCGTTGAGGGTGTGCACATAGCGCGTGCCCTTGAAGTTCGCCGGGTCGCGGTACTTGATGTTCGCGCGGCGGGCCTGGAAGTCCCAGCAGTTGGAGCAGGAGGAGATCTCCTTGTAGTTGTTGTAGCTGGGCAGCCACACCTCGAGGTCGTAGCACTTGGTGGCGCTGAAGCCGATGTCGCCGGTGCACAGCGTGACCACATGGTAGGGCAGGCCAAGCGTCTGCAGGCAGGCCTCGGCTTCGGCGACCATGGACTCGAGCTGGTTCATGGAGTCCTCGGGCTTGGCAAACTTGACCATCTCGACCTTGTCGAACTCGTGCACGCGGATGATGCCGCGGGTGTCGCGGCCGGCGGAGCCAGCCTCCTCGCGGAAGCACGGGGTGAAGGCGGTGTAGAGCAGCGGGAGCTTGTCTCCGTCGAGGACCTCGTCGCGGTGGATGTTGGTCAGCTGGACCTCGGCCGTCGGGATCAGGTAGAGGTCGGGGTTCACGTGGTAGAGGTCCTCATCGAACTTGGGCAGCTGGCCGGTGCCGAAGAGGCTGTCGTGGTTGGTTATGACGGGCGGCCACCACTCCTTGAAGCCGACCTTGGAGTGCATGTCGATGAAGAAGTTGATGAGCGCGCGCTCCATGCGGGCGCCCATGCCGCCCAGCAGGTAGAAGCGGGTGCCGGCGAGCTTGACGCCGCGGTCGAAGTCGATCATGCCGAGCTCGGGGCCGAGGTCCCAGTGGGCCTTGGGCTCGAAGTCGAACTCGCGCGGGGTGCCCCAGCGACGGACCTCGGGGTTGTCGGAGTCGTCCTTGCCGTAGGGCACGGACTCGTGCGGGATGTTGGGGATGGCGGCGACGAGGTCAAAGAGCTCCTGCTCGACGGTGGCGCGCTTCTCGCCCAGCTCGGCGATGCGCTCCTTGTTCGCGGCGACCTGGGTCTTGGCGGCCTCCGCCTCGTCCTTCTTTCCGTCCTTCATAAGAAGGCCGATCTGCTTGGAGACGGAGTTGCGGTCGGCCTGGAGCTTCTCGACCTCGGCGATGACGGAGCGGCGCTCCTCGTCCAGCTCAAAGAACTTCTCGCGGTCCCAGTGGGCGTTCTGCCTGGACTCGCAGGACTTGTCCACGATGTCGGGGTTCTCGCGGACGAACTTGATGTCGAGCATGTGCTCTCCTCGCTCTTGCGCT
>NZ_DAWEMK010000031.1:0-18437 GCF_052362415.1 Paratractidigestivibacter sp.
CCCGCCGCGCCCAGCGCCGCCGTCCCGAGCGCCGCCGGCACCGCCGCCGCCCTCGGCCCCACAACCTCATCCCACCCGCAGCCCACCACCCAAAGGAGCACCACCATGCGAGAGTTCAAGAAGTCCTCAAAGCTCGACAACGTCCTCTACGACGTCCGCGGGCCCGTGGTCGACGAGGCCGCCCGCATGGAGGAGGACGGCGCGCGCATCCTCAAGCTGAACATCGGCAACCCCGCGCCCTTCGGCTTCCGCGCGCCCGACGAGGTCGTCTTCGACATGCGCCAGCAGCTCGCCGACTGCGAGGGTTACTCCGACTCCCGTGGCATCTTTGCCGCGCGCAAGGCCATCATGCAGTACGCGCAGCTCCGTAATATCCCCAACGTGGACATGAAGCACATCTATACCGGCAATGGCGTGTCCGAGCTCATCCAGCTTTCGATGCACGCGCTTTTGGACAACGGCGACGAGGTCCTCATCCCCAGCCCCGACTACCCGCTGTGGACCGCCTGCGTCACGCTCGCCGGCGGCACGCCCGTGCACTACGTCTGCGACGAGGCCAACGAGTGGAACCCCGACCTCGAGGACATAGAGAAGAAGGTCACCCCGGCGACCAAGGCCATCGTGGTCATCAACCCGAACAACCCCACGGGCGCCGTCTACTCTCGCGAGATCCTCGAGGGCATCGTCGAGATCGCCCGCAAGCACCAGCTCATGATCTTCGCTGACGAGATCTACGACCGCCTGATCATGGACGGCTTTCAGCACATCTCCATCGCGTCGCTCGCGCCCGATTTGCCGTGCGTGACCTACTCCGGCCTCTCGAAGTCCCACATGGTCTGCGGCTACCGCGTGGGTTGGATGGTGCTCTCGGGCAACCAGCGCTGCATGCGCGACTTCATCCTCGGCGTGAACATGCTCTCCAACATGCGCCTGTGCTCCAACGTGCCTGCGCAGTCCATCGTCCAGACGGCGCTCGGCGGCTATCAGTCCGTGAACGAGTACATCCGTCCCGGCGGCCGCGTGTACGAGCAGCGCAACTACGTCTATGAGGCGCTGAACTCGATCGACGGCATCACGGCCGTCAAGCCCAAGGCGGCGTTCTACATCTTCCCCAAGATGGACATAAAGAAGTTCAACATCACCGACGACGAGCAGTTCGCCCTCGACCTGCTGCACGAGAAGAAGATCCTCATCACCCGCGGCGGTGGCTTCAACTGGGGCGAGCCCGACCACTTCCGCATCGTCTACCTGCCGCGCATGGAGGTGCTCAAGGAATCGATGGAGGACCTCGCGGACTTCTTTGCGCACTATCGGCAGTAAGCTGTGCGATGGGCCGCGCGTCCGCGAAGTCGCTCAGCCGCGAGGCGGGCCGCCAACCTGCCAAGCTGCCGAACCGCGCGGCGGGTCGCGTACCCGTCAAGCCGCCAATCAACTAATCCGCCAAGCCGGGGACGGGTGCCTACCCGTTCCCGGCTTCGTAACATTCCGCGCGGCGAAGAAAGTTCATAATGTCGACCCGTCTATGGGCTTTAGGCGAAAGGCAACACGTGAACGCTCAGCTCTCCAGAAGGACCTTCCTCGCCGCGAGTGCCGCCGCGACGCTCGCGGCTTGCTCGGCGAACCCCGGCGCTCAGCAGGAGGCGCCCGCGAAGACCGCGAAGCTCGACCCCTCCAACCCTACGTCCGTCACGGTGTGGCACTACTACAACGGTGCCCAGCAGGCCGCCTTCGACGAGCTCGTGGGCGAGTTCAACGACGGCGCCGGCAAGGACGAGGGAATCCACGTCGAGGCCCAGAGCCTGGGCTCGGTCAGCGACCTCGAGAGCGCCATCAGCGACTCGGTCGCCGGCGCCGTCGGGTCCCGCGAGCTGCCGGGCATCTTCTCGTCCTACTCGGACACCGCCTATGCCGCCCAGCAGAAGGGCGCGCTGGCGAACATCGCGCAGTACTTCACCTCCTCCGAGCTCTCCGAGTTCGTCGACGGGTATCTCCAGGAGGGCTACTTCAACAGCGACGGTGCGCTCTACCTGCTGCCCGTTGCCAAATCGACCGAGACCACCATGGTCGACGAGACCGACTGGAAGCCCTTCGCCGACGCCACCGGGTCTACCTTGGATGAGCTTACGACCTTCGAGGGCATCGCCGCGGTCGCCCAGCGCTATTACGAGTGGACCGCCCAGCAGAGCGCCGACGGCCGGGGCCGCGCCTTCTATGGACGCGACTCGATGGCCAACTACTTCGTCATCGGCCTGAAGCAGATGGGCGTCGACGTCTACGAGGTCGACGCCGACGGCAACGCGACCGTCAACATCCCCGAGGACGACGTCCGACGCCTGTGGGACAACTATTACGTACCCTACGTCAACGGCTGGTTCAAGGCGACCGGCAAGTTCCGCTCCGACGACGTGAAGACGGGCGACATCATCGCCTACACCGGCTCCACCGCCTCGGCGAGCTACTTCCCCGACCAGGTCTTCTCTGACGACGGGAACACGAAGGCCATCGACTACGAGATCCTGACCTCGCCCGTGATGAAAGACGGCGAGGGCTATGCCGTCCAGCAGGGCGCGGGCATGGCGGTCACGGCCTCCGACGACGTCCACGAGTACGCCGCGGTCGAGTTCCTCAAGTGGTTCTGCCGGAAGGACAACAACCTGCGCTTCGCCTGCACCTCGAGCTACCTGCCCGTCCGCAAGGACGCGAACACGGTCGAGGCCCTCGACGAGGCGATCAAGGACGGCGGCGTAGAGGTCGCGCCCAAGGTCTCCGACACGCTCCGCAAGGTCATGGGCGCCTTCGACCGCACTTCTTACTACGCGCCGAGGTGCTTCTCGAACGGCTTCGCCGCGCGCAAGGTTCTCGAGAACAGCCTGCAGAGCAAGGCCCAGGCGGACGCCGAGGCGGTCGAGCAGGCGGTCGCGGCGGGCGCCGCGCGGGCCGACGCCGTTGCCCCCTACGTGACCGACGAGGCGTTCGGCGCCTGGTACCAGCAGTTCTCCGACGGGCTCAACGACGCGGCCGCCGGTAAGGCCGGCGCGGCAAAGAACTAGGCGAGCGGATCAGGCGGGAAGGCGGGCCGATGGGCACAGAAGAACGCAAGTCCCAGGGCACGGGCAAGAAGCCCGCGGTCGGCGCCCCTCGCGCGGGCGCCCTTCCGCACGCCGACTCGCCCACGCCCGCTCCCGCGCCCCGCCGCCAGCTCCGCTTGGTTTGGGTGCTCGTCGCCTCGCTCGTCGCCGTGGTCCTCATCGTCGCGACGCTGCCCTTCGCGGCGCTCATGTTCTCCGGCGCGAGGGAGACCATGGAGAGCAACGCCGTGAACATCGACGCCCACACCGTCGAGAACCGCCGGATCGCGTTGCAGAGCACCATGACGCAGCAGTGGGCGAGCATCTACGAGGAGAACGGGTATCTTTCCGCGGCGCTGCTCGATCAGCTCCGCGCCGAGGGCAAGGGGGTCGACGACTTCCTCGGCGACGCCGACATGCAGCGCGCCTACGTGCAGAAGGTCTCGACCGAGCTCGTGGACTACGCGAGCCGCGACTCGAGCTCGGGCGCCTTCATCGTCCTGGCGAACGACCAGGGGACGGACCGGGCGTCGAGCCACGTCGGGCTGTTCATCCGCGACTCCGACCCGGAAGCGCGCACGGAGTCGAACTCCGACCTGCTCTTCGAGCGGGGCGAGAAGGGTCTCTCGCAGTCCTTCAGCATCGCGCTCGACTCCGCCTGGATGCCCGCGGTCGACCTCGCGGCGGACGGCGAGCGCGCGGCGGACGACTTCTACTACCGCCCCTACCAGACCGCGTTCGAGAACCCGACCGTCGACGCCAAGGACCTCGGGTTCTGGTCCGACCCGTTCGTGCTCGGGGACAGCCAACAGGACAACCACCGCATGATCACCTACTCCGTGCCCTTGAAGGTGGGAGGCCGCGCGGTGGGCGTGATCGGCGTCGAGGTCTCGTGCGATTACCTGGCAAAGAGGTTCTTCTCGGTCGACGAGCTCGACCGCGACAAAGAGGCGGGCTTCGCGCTCGCCTTCGAGGAGGCCGACGGCTCGCTCACGCTCGAGCTCGGCCGCGGCGCGCTGTCCGACGCCGCCGGGCGCGCGGGCGACACCCTCACGCTCGACGCGACCTCGCACGACGGGCTCTTCAAGGTCCGCGGCGCCGCAGTGGGCACCCAGGACGTCTACGCCGTCACGTCGCCCCTTTCGCTCTACTCCTCGCGCGTGCCCTACGAGCACACCAAGTGGTCGCTCGTCGGCTTCGTCACGCGGGACTCGATCTTCCATGCGGGCAACCAGCTCTATAGGCGGATCTTCACGGTGATCATGGTGTGCGCGCTTATCGGCCTGGTCATCGTGTGCCTGCTCGCGCACGGCATCATGCGGCCGGTCCGCAGGCTCATGGACAGCGTCCGCGGCGGGGTCGAGGGGCTCGACGCCTTCTCGCCGTCCTGCATCGCCGAGATCAACGAGATCCACGACGTCGTGAGCGACCTCACGCACAAGGAGGTCCAGGTCGCGGCGAGCCTCGCGGAAGAGAAGGAGCGCTACCGCCTCGCCGTGGAGAGCTCGTCGGACATCTTCTTCACGTTCCGCGATGCCGACCAGAGCCTCGAGGTCGTCAACTCCCCGGCATTCGACGGGGTGTCCGGGCGCAGCCGCTGGCTGCCGATGGTCAAAGGTGCGCTCGACGGCCGCGATCAGCGCATGCTCGAGAACCTTAAGCCGGGCGCCGACGGTCGCTTCAGCGCCCAGTTCCAGGCGAGCTTCCCGAACATCGGCGGCGACCGCTGGTTCGAGGTCCGCGGGCGCAGGCTGAAGGGCGAGGACGGGGACGCCGGCTTCATCGTCGGCTACCTGCGCGACATCGATGACGCAAAGCGCCGCGAGCTCGCCGACGCCCGTCGCCAGATGCGCGACCCCGTCACGGGTTTCTACCGCCTCGCGCGGGGCTACGAGCTGATGCGCGCCGACCGCGCCGCCCGGCCCGCCGGCGTGCTCGTGCTCATCGACGTCTACGGCTTCCTCGACATCGTGCGCGACTACGGCCTCACCTTCGGCGACGTGCTGCTGGAGGAGTTCTCCGAGATGATCTCGGACGCCTTCCCCGAGTCCGGGCGTGAGCGGCCCTCGATCCTCATGCGCGCCGGCTCCGACGAGTTCCTCGTCTGGGTCAGCGGCGGGGACGAGAAGGACTGCGATGTCAGGCTCGACGGGCTTCGCGAGCGCTTCTCGGGACTCGTCCACACGAGCGTGCTCAGCCTCAGGTTCCACGCGGGCATGGTCTTCTCCGAGAACCCGCAGGAGGACACGCACGAGCTCGTGCGCCGCGCGGGCGTGGCGCTCGCCGAGGCGAGGGCCCGCGACCTCGACGCCGTGAGGTGGGAGTACGTCAAGGACTCCACGCTCGAGGCGCAGCCGTTCGGCGAGATCGTCTCGATGGGCTACGCGCGCCAGATGAGCCTGCCGACCCTCGCGCTCAACCTGCTCGATCGGCGCTTCTCGCTCACGGCGGCGCTCGATCTGCTGTCGTGCCGGCTCCGCGACCGCTTCGGCATGGACAACCTGCTCGTCTCGCAGTTCTCGGAGGAGCACCTCTCGGTCTCGCTGCGCTACCAGTGGAAGGCGGCGCCGGGCGTGGACGTGCGCCTGACGGCATCGCGCTGCACGCCCGCCGACGCCGAGCGCCTGCAGAAGCTCGCCGACCGCGGGTCAATCCTGAGCATCGACGACGTGCGGCCTGTGGGCAAGCTCCAGAGCTGGTCGATCCGCGAGGACCCGGTCCTCGGTGTCACCTTCCTCATGACGGACAACGGCCGCTACTCGGGCGCCATCGTGGCGACGGGCATCGACGCCGCCGTGCTCGGACACGGGGAGGACTACAACCTGTTGTGGGAGATCTTCTCCATCATCCAGAACCGCATCAACCAGGAGAACCTCGACCAGTCCGCGCAGGCAAAGAGCGACTTCCTCGCCCGCATGAGCCACGAGATCCGCACGCCGATGAACGGCATCATCGGCATGACCGACATCGCTCTCAAGGACGGGCAGACCGAGGCGCGCCGCGTCGACTGCCTGCGCAAGGTGCGCAGCTCTTCTCGGTACCTGCTGGGCCTGCTCAACGACATCCTCGACATGTCGAAGATCGAGAGCGGCAAGATGACCATCGAGGCGGCCGAGTTCGACCTCGCGCGCCTGCTCGACGAACTGCACACGATCCTCGACGCGCGCTTCGCCGAGAAGAGCCAGCCCTTCACCGAGGAGGTCGAGCTCGGTCATCGCCGCTTTGTGGGCGATTCGCTGCGCATCAACCAGGTGCTCATCAACCTTCTGGGCAACGCGAACAAGTACTCTCCCGAGGGCGCGGGCGTCGAGCTGCATGTCGCAGAAGAGCTGCTGCAGGAGGGCTATGCGCGCATCTGCTTCGACGTCGTCGACCACGGCATCGGCATCAGCGACGAGGACGCCCGCAGGATCTTCGAGAAGTTCGAGCAGGTCAACGGCACCGATGCGCGCCAGCAGGGCTCGGGGCTCGGCCTCGCGATCTCGAACCGCCTCGTCCAGATGATGGGCGGCAGGATCGACCTCGAGAGCAAGGTCGGGGAGGGGAGCACGTTCTCGTTCTCCATTGACCTGCCCATCGCGGAGGGCGAGGGCGCGGGCGAGGGGGCCGCGGCGCGCGCGGACGAGTCGGGTGAGGTCGACCTCAACGGGCTCCATGTGCTCGTGGCGGAGGACAACGAGCTCAACATGGAGATCCTCACCTGCATGCTCGAGGACCAGGGCTGCGTGGTGCGCGGCGTGGCGAATGGGCGCGCGTGCGTCGACGTGTTCGCCGCCTCGGGCGAGGGCGAGTACGGGCTCATCCTCATGGACGTCATGATGCCCGTCATGGACGGTCTCGAGGCCGCCCGCGCGATCCGCGCGCTCGACCGGCCGGACGCCGCCACGGTGCCGATCGTCGCGGCGAGCGCCAACGCCTTCGACGAGGACATCAAGCGCTCGCTTTCCGCGGGCATGAACGCGCACATCTCCAAGCCCATCGAGATGCCCACCCTCGTCCGCACCCTCGCCGAGGTCCTCCGGAGGTAAGCGACGGCGCGATGACTGCCCCCTAGTTGCGCCGTTGTTGTGTGTGCACAATTTGTCCATCGGCGCAGGTAGCTGGTCGACATACACTAAATAACTTGTGAAGCGCCCGCAGAGTGGTGGCGCATTTTTACGCCGGAAGGCGAAGAAGGAGACTCATGTCTGAGTACAGCGAGAACGACGAGACCATGACCGAGGACGAGGAGGTCCTGGCCGACGAGGTGGCCGAGGACGAGGAGCTCGATGAGGACGTCATCGAGGACGAGGCCGATGAGGACGAGGAGGATGCCGAGGACGAGGACGATGAGCCCGAGGCCATCGACTACAACGACACCCTCTTCGACAAGTGCCAGCGCGCCGCGCGCCTGCTGCGCAACCGCAAGGATATGATCCGCGACGAGGAGTCCGAGAAGAACGAGCGCGTGAGCAACCTGGTCCGCGCTGTCAAGCTCCTCGAGCTCAAGCCCCAGATGGAGCAGAAGGAGATGGCCGAGCTGCTGGGCGTCCGCCTGCGCGAGCTCGACGCCATGATGGCCGAGGCCGAGAAGAACGGTATCGTCAGCCGCGTCATGCCCGAGGAGGAGGACATGCGCGCCATCCTGGTGAGCGCCGAGGACGGCGCCGCCGAGGCCGCTGCCGCTCAGGGCCGCGAGGGCGTCAAGCTCGTCCCCGGCCTCTCTGACGAGGAGCTCGACGAGATCTTCGCTGTGCTCGACAAGATCATCGACCCGTTGACCAAGATGGGCCTCGACAACGACGACCGTCGCGGCGGCTTCGGCGGCCGCGGCGGCGATCGTGGTGGCCGTGGCGGCTTCGATCGCGGCGGCCGCGGCGGCGACCGCGGTGGGCGCGGCGGCTTCGGCGGCTCGCGCGGTGGCCGTGACGACCGTCGTGGCGGCGACCGTGGTGGCCGTGGCGGCTTCGACCGTGGCGGCGACCGTGGCGGGCGCGGTGGCTTCGACCGCGGCGGCGACCGTGGCGGGCGCGGCGGTTTCGGCGGCCGTGACGACCGTGGTGGCCGTGGCGGCTTCGGTGGGCGCGACTCCCGCGGCGGCGACCGCGGCGGCTTCAACCGCGGCGGCGACCGTGGCGGGCGCGGCGGCTTCGACCGTGGCGGCCGTGGCGGCTACGACCGCAACGACCGCGGCGGCTTCGGCGGTCGCGACTCCCGCGGCGGCTTCAACCATGGTGGCGACCGTGGCGGCCGTGGCGGCTACGGCAAGCGCTACTAAGCCGCTGCTCACTGCGCGCTCAGGGGGTGCTCGGGCACCCAGGTCTGCGTCAGTCGTTGCCTGGGCGTTCTGACCTGCACGTTTGGCACTGCCTGACTGTTCAAGTCTGTACGACCGGTGCTGCCCGGGCGCTCTGGTCGGCACGTTCACAGCTTTGGCTTTCCTTGGGGCCGCCCTTCTTTGGGCGGCCCCTTCTTTGTAGGCCGGAGACGTCGCGCGGGGCAAGATCTTTCCGCTGCCTCGGCTGTCGCCTAAGCTCGCCCGAGTCGCCGAGCCCATGTCCCCCGGTCATCTGGGGTTCACGAAACCCCAGATGCGGCAAGAAGTGGGCTCCTGCTGTCGCGCTAGGGCCGCGCGAACCCCAAATGGCCGGGGACGTGGGCTCCAGGGCTTCGGTGCCTGTGATCGCGCGAGCCTTAGATGTCCAAGGATCCGGACTCGGGTTCTGGAGCCTCGTTGTCGTACATCTGCTCACGCTCCTCATCGGTCGCGCGAAGGTAATCCTCGAAGCCGGTGAGCGCCGCGAAGGGCATGAACTGCGCCGCGCGCTCGGCGCGGGGCTTCGGCAGACGAGAAGTGCGCGGACGGCCCAGCGGCTCGGCCTCGGCGCGATGGCGTTTGGCGTGGTGGTCGCTATTCTGCACGGTGCCCTCCAACCTGCTGGTTTCTTTCCCGTTGGGTAGCCTCTTCGCGCAGGCTCACCCCGCGGAGCAGGGCGTTCTTCCCGAACTTGCGCTGTACCGCGAGCGTGGTGGCGCTCAGGCTGTGCTCCGCCTCCTCGGCAGCCACGTTGTCAAAGAGGGTGTGCGTGGCGTGCTTCTCGTCAGTGAGGCCGCCGAGGCTCACGCTCAGCCTGCGGACCGCGCGGTCGCGGTCGCAGACCTCGTCGTATATCTCTAGCACGCGGCCCATGAGCTCCGCGCGCGAGTTCGTGAGCTTGCCGAGCTTGCGTGCCGCGCCCGCCGACGGCGCGCCGGCGTCGTCCCACGAGTACCCCACATAGAGCGCCACCGAGTCGCAGACCAGGTGCTTCTCGACGAGGTCAAGGGCAGAGGCCGTCGCCATCTCGGTGAGGACGGTGCGGGCCTCGGTGAAGCTGTAGTCGCGGGCGAGGACCTGCCCGTTGCTCGTGGAATGGCCGTGCGGCCGGTAGGCGTGGATGTCCGCCATCGTGCAGGGCTCGTAGCCCCAGGCGTGGTCGATGAGGTACTCCGCGTTCACGCCGAACTCCTTGTGGAGGAAGCGCTCGTCGACCTGGGTGATCCCGGCGAGGTCCTGCACGTTGTACTGTAGGAGCCGCCGCGCGATGCCGGGGCCGATGCCCCAGATGTCGGTGATGGGGCGGTGGTGCCAGATCTTGCGCCGGAACTCCCGCTCGTCGAGGTACCCGATGTGATCGTCCACGTGCTTGGCCGTCACGTCGAGCGCGACCTTCGCGAGGAAGAGGTTCGTTCCGATGCCCGCCGTGGCGCAGATCCCGCATTCTTCCCTGACGTCGTCCATGAGCTGCTGGGCGAGCGAGCGCGCATCGGTGCGGTAGAGCGAAAGATAGGGCGTGGCGTCGATGAAGCACTCGTCGATCGAGTACACGTGGATGTCCTGCGCACTAATGCGCCGCAGGTAGATGCCGTAAATCTGAGCAGAGACATCCATGTAGCGCTTCATACGCGGAGGCGCCATCGTGTACTGGATGTTCTTTGGGATCTCGTAGACGCGGCAACGGGAGGGGACGCCGAGCGCCTTGATGGCGGGGCTCGCGGCGAGGCAGATCGTGGTGCGGCTGCGCTCGGGGTCGGCGACCACGAGGTTGTCCTTGAACGGGTCGAGCCCGCGGTCCACGCACTCGACGGAGGCGTAGAAGCTCTTCAGGTCGATGCACAGGTACGTCCGCCCTGTGTCCACCGCGTCGCGCCGTATGATCTGGTCCGGTCCCATCGCGCCCCTCCCTTCTTTCCACTATTCTGGGGTACATGCCGGACAGGAATGGCCGGCGTGCCATTGACCGTCACAAATATAGCAACACTTGTTCGATACCATCACAGGGGACGGCGGAAGAGGGGAGGGACTGTGCGGACGTTCATCGCGTTGGAGATGCCGGGGGAGTTCGTGGACGCCGCCACTGCGATGGCGCGCAGCCTGGAGCGGGCGGTCGACGGGCGCTTTGTGCCGGCGCAGAACTATCACCTCACGCTTGCGTTCCTCGACGAGGTAGACGAGGCCGAGGCCCGTGCGGCCATCGCCGCCATGGACGACGCGTGCCGGGCGTTCGGCCCCGTGCCCATCGACGTCGACGGCCTGGGCAGCTTCGGCAAGCGTGCGGGCGGCGCGGGGCTGTGGCTCGGCGTCGCGAAGGACCCGGAGCTCATGGGGCTCGCCGAGCGCCTTCGCGAGGAGCTGCGGGCCCACGGCGTCGATTACGATAAGAGCAACGCGTTCCTGCCCCACGTGACCCTGGCGCGCCGCGTCCGCCTGCCCAAGGGGGACCTGCCGCGCCTCGCGTTCCCGCTCCCGTGCGAGGCGCGCCGCGTCACGCTGTTCCGCAGCTATCTGGACAAAGAAGGGGCGCGCTACAAGCCCCTGTACTCGATCGAACTCGGAGAATCACATGGCTAAGCAGACCTGGGCCGGCGGAAACATGCTCTACCCGCTGCCGGCGGTAATGGTGAGCTGCGCAGACGCGTCCGGCAAGTCGGACATCATCACCATCGCGTGGACGGGGACCGTCTGCACGAACCCGCCGATGCTCTACATCAGCGTGCGCCCCGAGCGCGCGAGCTATCCCATCATCCGCGAGTCCGGCGAGTTCGTGGTCAACCTCACGACCAAGCGCCTGCAGCGCGCCTGCGACTGGTGCGGCGCCCGCTCCGGCCGCGATTGGGACAAGTGGGCGGAGTGCCACCTCACCCCGGCGCCGGCGACCACGCTCTCCCACGCGCCCGTGATCGCCGAGAGCCCCGTGAACATCGAGTGCAAGGTCACCGAGGTCAAGGAGCTCGGGAGCCACCACATGTTCCTCGCGAGCGTGGAGGCGGTGCAGGTGGAGGACGGGCTCCTTGACGACCATGGCCGCCTCGACCTCGCCCGGGCGGGCCTCACGGCCTACAGCCACGGCGAGTACTTCGAGCTCGGCCGCAGGCTCGGCACCTTCGGCTACGCCGTCCGGAAGGAAAAGAAGCGCAAGTAGCCCATGCCGCGCGCTCCAAGCCCCCGGCTCAGTCGGCGAGGACGGCGAGGAACGCCTCGCCGTAGGCCTCGGCCTTCTTTGCGCCGACGCCGGAGACCTCGAGGAACTCCTCGGGCGTCCGGGGGTGCTTGGCGCACATGTCGGCCAGCGTCGCGTTGGTGGGCACCTGCTGCTTTCGCGCGAGCTCACCGCGGAGGTTGACGAGCCGCTGGAAGAGCTGCTGGTCCGTGACCTCGGGAACCGACCCGGCCCCCGCCGCCCCGCCGGCGCGGCCGCCCGCCTTGCGCGCCGCGCGCGGCTTGCCGTGGGCGACCTTGAGGACGAGCGGCTCCCCCTCTACCAGCCTCGAGCGCATGAAGGCGACGCCGCCCTCCGTGAGGGAAAGCGTCGGGTAGTCGCCCGCCGCCTTGCACAGAAGCCCGCGGACCACGAGCTCGTCGATGACCTGGCGGATGCGCGGCACGGGCACGTCGGACATGATGCCGTAGGTGCTCAGGCGGTCGTAGCCGCGCTCCGCGATCCTCTGTGCACGCGAGCCGCGCAGGATGTCGACGATGGTCGAGGCGCCGACGGAGCGCCCTTGCTGCGCGAGCCTCGCCACGCAGCTCACCACCTTGAGGGCGTCGACGGTGACGTCCACCTCCTCGAAGTCGGCGAGGCAGTTCGAGCAGTTGCCGCAGTAGGCGGGCGCGGTCTCGCCGAAGTAGCGCAGGATGCGGGCGCGCAGGCACTCGGTCGTCGTGGCGTAGAAGACCATTTGGCGCAGGCGCTCCTCGTCGCGGCGGCGCAGCTCCGCGAGCTCGTCGGGGCCGAGGTCGTCGCGCGTGGTCTGCCCGATGAGGTACTCCTGGGTGTACACATCGCCGGGGGAGTAGAGCAGCAGGCACTCGGCCGGCGTCCCGTCGCGCCCCGCGCGCCCGGCCTCCTGGTAGTAGTTCTCCAGGCAGCTCGGGATGTTGTAGTGCACGATGTAGTTGACGTTCGACTTGTCGATGCCCATGCCGAAGGCGTTGGTGGCCACCATCACGCGGGCGCGGTCGTAGAGGAAGTCGGCCTGGTTCTGCTCGCGCTCCGCGGCCGAGAGCCCCGCGTGGTAGCGCGTGGCGGGAATCCCGCGCCGGCGCAGCAGGTCGCAGAGCTCCTCGACCGCACGGCGGCTCGAGCAGTAGACGATGCCCGACTGCTCCTCGCGCTCGAGGATGAACGAGGCGACGCGCGCGTCCTTGGCCTTGCGGGTGGCCGGCCGCTCCACGAGGAACTTGAGGTTCGGCCTGTCGAAGCTCGCGAGCACCGAGTGCGGATCGCGCAGCCCGAGGGAACGGGCGATGTCGTCGCGGACTGCCTTCGTCGCCGTCGCGGTGAGCGCCATCACCGGCGGACGGGCCGGCAGGGCGTCGATGAACTCGATGATGCGCTGGTAAGAAGGCCTGAAGTCGTTGCCCCACTGGCTGATGCAGTGAGCCTCGTCGACGGCGAGCAGCGCCACGCCGCGCTCGGCGGCGACCGTAAGGAGCGCGGGGTCGTCCAGGCGCTCCGGCGCGACGTAGACGAGGGTGAGCGCGCCTGCCGCGATGCCGTGAAGCACGTCGGCCTGCTCGGCGCCCGTGAGCGTGGAGTTCAGGCAACTCGCGGCCACGCCGTACTGTCGCAGCGCCCCGACCTGGTCGGCCATGAGCGATATCAGGGGAGAGACGACCACGGTGAGCCCGCCCGTGCGCTCGGCGAGCGCGATGGCCGGGACCTGGTAGCAGATGGACTTGCCGGCGGAGGTCGGCATGACGGCGAGCACGTCTTTGCCCGCGAGCGCGGCCTCCACGATGCCTTGCTGGTGCGGGCGGAAGCTCTCGTAGCCGAAGGTCTGGCGGAGTATGTCTGCAGGCGTGCGAATCATGACTCTAGGCTACACCCGCCGCGCGGATCGCGCGAAGCGGGTGCAGCCTAGAGTCGGTCGGCTCCGGGACGTCCGGCCCCGGAGCCTGTTCGTTCGATTGTCGGGATCGCCCTTACTGCAGCGCGCGGCTCAGGAAGGCCCTTCCCTCGTCGTTCGCGAACGCGACCACGCGGTCGCCCGACGCGAGCACGGTCGCGCCGTTGGGGATGACGATGTCGCCGTCGTGCTCGACCGCGACGAGCACGAGCCCGTCGGGCAGCGAAAGCTGGCTCACGGTCTTGCCGACCACTCCGGAGCGCGGGCGCACCTCGCCCTGGACGATGGCGTGGCCGTCCCTGCCCAGGCGCATAATCGTAAAGACGTCCTCCATATCGAGGCCCTCCTCGACCGAGCGGGTGATCAGCTCCGCCTGGTCGATGGCGACGTCGACGCCCATGGACGCGTCGAACATCCAGGAGTTCGCCGGGTTGTTGACGCGGGCCACGACCCGGCCGACGCCGTACTCCATCTTTGCGAGCATCGAGACGACGAGGTTGACCTCATCGTTGCCCGTGACGGCGATCACGATGTCGGCGCGCAGCACGCCCGCCTGCTCCAAGACGTCCGGGCTCGAGCCGACGCCCCTCAAGACGGTGCCCGCGGGAAGCTTCTGCTCGAGGCGCTCGGCCACGGCCTTCCTCGACTCGATGACCTTGACCGTGTCCCCTCGGCTGCCCAGCAGCGACGCGAGGTAGGCGCCGGTCTTGCCGCCGCCGACGATGATGATGTTCATGCCTGCCTCCTTACTCGGCCAGGCCGAGCATGGTGCGGAACTTGCCCGCCGCGCTCGACGCGACCGCTGCGTAGATGATGTCGCCGTGCTGGAGAACCGTTCCCTGGGTGGGGATGAAGGTCTCGTTGTCGTGCGAGACCGAGACGATGTTGACCTCGCCCACGGCGGTGATCTCGCGGACGGTGCTGCCCTCGAGCAGCGCCGGGACGTCGGCGCGCACCAGGCGCACGCCGCCGGTCCCGAGCTCGACGACGTCGTCGAGCTCGTTGAAGGTCAGAAGCTCGCTGACGCGCCTCACGCCCCACTCGGTGGTCGAGATGCTCTGGATGCCGAGCCTGCGGTAGGTCTCGGCGTTGCTGATCTCGTACAGGCGGGCGATGACGCGGGGGACGCGGTAGGTCTGGCGAGAGATGCGCGCGACCACGATGTTGGTCTCGTCCGAGGACGTGCAGGCGATCACGGCGCTGGCGCGGTCGATGCCGGCCGCCTCCAGGACCTTGCGGTCGAACCCGATGCCCTCGACGGTGCGGCCGCCGAACGACTCCCTCAGCGCCTCGAGGCGCTCGGGCTCCTGGTCGATGGCGCAGACGTCGTAGCCCTGCCTGTCGAGCTTGCGGGCGAGGCTGGTGCCCATGCGCCCCATTCCAACGACGATGATGTTCATGGTTTACCTCTTTTCCGGCGTCTGTCGGATGGCGACGCCATTGCGGTCGATGTGATGACGCTTGCGCACGATGGCCTTGCGGCACTCCTCGAGCAGCAGGATCACGGGCGGGAGCAGCACCAGGAACACGTAGTCCTTCAGGAGCAGCGGGCTCGTGTGGAACACGCTCTGGAAGGGCGGGAACAGCGTGATGAACACGATGAGCGCTATCTCGAACAGTATGCCCTTGTTGACCTGGGAGTTCGAGAACAGCCCGACCGAGAACACCGAGGCGACCTCCGTGCGGCAGTTCCATACCTCGCCGATCTGGGTAAAGACGATGGCGGCCAGCGCCATGGTCGTGGCGCGCACGTAGACCGGGTCGAGGTCGGCGCCCACGCCGAACATCGCGATGCCCGGGTGCCAGCCGTTCATGACCTGGCAGAACATGAACGCGGCGAACGAGAAGAGCGCGCCGAGAAGGCCGTACCACAGGAACGCCTTGCGCATGACCTTGCCGGAGAGCAAAGGCTCGTTGGGGTCGCGCGGAGGACGGTCCATGACGTCGGCCTCCGGGGGCTCGGTGCCGAGGCCCAGGGCCGGGAGCATATCGGTGCCCAGGTCGATGGTGAGGATCTGCATCGTGGTCAGCGGCAGGGGCACGGCGCCGCCGGAGAGCAGGTAGATGGCGGACGGGACGGCCTCGGGGACGTTGGAGTTCAGGATGTAGAGCATGAACTTCTTGATGTTGGCGTAGACCGCGCGGCCTTCCTCGATGGCATGGACGATCGACGCGAAGTTGTCGTCGGTCAGGATCATGTCCGCGGCCTCCTTGGCCACGTCCGTGCCGGTGATGCCCATGGCCACGCCGATGTCGGCCTTCTTGAGGGCGGGGGAGTCGTTCACACCGTCGCCGGTGACGGCCACGATCTCGCCCATCTGCTGCAGGTTTTCGACGACGCGCAGCTTCTGCTCGGGCGCCATGCGGGCAAAGACGACCTCGCCCTTGAGGGCCTCCTTGAGCTCGTCGTCCGAGGTCTTCTCGAGCTCGACGCCGGAGAACACGCGCGGGTGGGCGCTCTGGACGATGCCGATCTTGCGGGCGATGGAGACGGCGGTCAGGCCGTAGTCGCCCGTGATCATGACGACGCGGATACCTGCGCGGCGGCACTCCGCCACGGCGTCGGCGACCTCGGGGCGAGGCGGATCCTGCATGACGAGCAGGCCGACGAAGGTGAGCTCGCACTCGATGTTGTCGGGGGTGTAGTCGCTCATGGAGCGGGGGATGGACTCGTCGTCCGCGCGCAGCGGGCGGTAGGCGAGCGCGAGGACGCGCAGGCCGTCGGCGGCGTAGCCGTCGTTGGCGTCCATGATGCGCTTGCGCAGGTCGTCGTCCATGGCGACGACCTCGCCGTTGATGCGGGCGCTGGAAGAGAGGCGCACGACCTCGTTGGGGGCGCCCTTCACGAAAGCGACGCGCTTGGCGCCGTCGAGCGGCTGCTTGAGCTGGTGGATGGTGGTCATGCGCTTGCGGCGGCTCTCGAAGGGGAGCTCCCTCACGCGCGGCATCTCGGCCTCGAGGCCCTCGAGCGTGAGGCCGGCCTTCTGGGCGCTCACGAGCAGGCACGCCTCGGTGGGGTCGCCCAGGACGGTGTAGCGGCCGCCCTCCTCCTCGGGATCGACCAGACGGGCGTTGGAGCACAGGGCGCCTCCCGCGACCAGCAGGCGGAGCTGCTCGTCGTCGGCGGCGAGCCACTTCTCGCCGTTCGAGCGGATCTCGCCCTTGGGCGCGTAGCCCACGCCGGTGACCTCGTACTCGCGGTCGCAGGTCCACAGGTGGTTGACCGTCATCTCGTTTTGGGTGAGGGTGCCGGTCTTGTCGGTGCAGATGACGCTCGTGGAGCCGAGCGCCTCGACGGAGCTGAGCTTCTTCACGAGGGCGTTGCGCTTGCTCATGCGCTGGACGGCCATGGCGAGCGAGAGCGTGACCGTGGGCAGCAGGCCCTCGGGGATGAACGCGACGACCATGCCGAGCGCAAAGATGAACGACGACGCGAGGCCGTTGTGGACAAAGAGCACGTCGAGCAGGAAGAACGCGACGCCCATGCACATGGCGAACAGCGTGACCTGCTTGGTCAGGCGGTCGAGCTGACGCTGCAGGGGGCTCTCGGACTCCTTCATGTTCTGCGTGAGGCTCGCGATCTTGCCGAACTCGGTCGCCATGCCGATGCGCGTGACCACGACGCGGCCGTTGCCCTCGGAGACCGAGGTGCCGGCAAAGACGAGGTTGGGGGTCTCGGCGGGGGTGAGGTCGGGCTCGCACACGGCGTCGGCGGTCTTCCTCACGGGGTTGGACTCGCCGGTCAAGGTCGACTGGTCGACCTGGAGGTCGGAGGCGCGGATCACGCGGCCGTCGGCCGAGATCTTGTCGCCCTCCGCGAGGACCATGACGTCGCCGGGGACGAGGTCCTCCGCGAGGACCTGGATCTGCTCGCCGTCACGGATGACGTTGACGTAGGAGGGGAGCATCTTCTTGAGGGCCTCGGTCGCCTTGTCGGCCTGGTGCTCCTGCCAGAAGCTGAAGCAGCCGTTGATGAGGTTGACCAGCCAAACGGCGACGCACAGCTCCGGCATGCCGGCGACGAGCGCGATGATGCCGGCGACCCACAGAAGGATCGCCATGAGGTGCGTGAAGTTGGAGAGAAACGCCAGTACCGGGGACTTTTTCTTTGCAGCCTGAATGAGGTTCTTTCCGAACTTGCCCTGGTACTCTGCCGCCTTCTCGCTCGTGAGGCCTGCCGCGCTGGTGGCCAGGGCACCGAGCACTTCGTCGGCGGGGAGCGCCGCGATGTTGGGCAGCTCGCCCTCGATGGTGTTTGACGGGGTTTCCAAGGGTCCTCCTTTCCTTTATGCCGCCGCGTGCCCGAAACAGCATGCGGCCCGGCGGCGGATCCGCCGGCGAAAAGGAGGATAGACGCTTCGCGCCCGTTGGCTTATACGATGTCTACCTGCGAATTATTCAACATGATGCGGGCATAAAGCCCTAATTAAAACCGAATAAAGGCGGCCTAAAGAGCCGAGGTAGGGGGCGTGGGCGCATCTTTGCCCCCGCTTACGCGGAGCATGCGGTAACCGACCCCCACATGCGTCTGAATGTAGCGCGGGTGCACCGGGTCGGGCTCGATTTTCTTTCGCAGGGTGCCCATGAACACGCGCAGGGAAGCGAGGTCGGTCTGTTTCTCGGACCCCCAGACCTCGCGGAGGATGAAGCTGTGGGTCAGGACTTTGTCCACGTTGCGGGACAGAAGGCACAGGAGCTTGAACTCGATGGGCGTCAGGTGGAGCTCGGCGCCCGCAAGGTAGGCCATCCCCGCCGTGTAGTCGATGCTCAGGTCCCCGTTCACGAAGGTGGGGCTCTCCTTGCCGGCAGCCTCGCTAAGGTGGCTCAGCCGCCGCACCGTCGTGCGGATGCGGGCCAAAAGCTCGCCCACCGAGAACGGTTTGGTGAGGTAGTCGTCGGCGCCCGCGTCGAGGGCGCCGATCTTGTCGCTGTCCTCGCTTCGGGCGGACACCACGATGATGGGCAGCTTTTCTGCCCGGGCCCGCTGGATATACTCCATGC
>NZ_DAWEMK010000032.1:0-6647 GCF_052362415.1 Paratractidigestivibacter sp.
GTAGCAGAAAGCCGGGAGACGAAGTTCCAAGCGGCCCGACCGGACCAGAGCCCCGAGTGCGCGTAACGAAGACCGGCGCCCGAGCCGTACCACAGGCCGCCGAGGAACGGAACCAGACGGATTGTGCCTTTGACTTTGCCGCCGGAGGTGTCGAAGTAGAAGTAGTCGCCGACACCGGTCGTCGCCGAGCCACCGAGCCCCTTTCCCAAGATAAGGCCATTGACGAACTGGATGTCGAGCATGTAGCCATCTGCCGTCGGCATGCACGCCGCCGTCGGGGTCACCCCGTCCGCCACGGCATTCTTCTTCTCATTGCGAGTGTCGGGGTTGACCGCGATGCCGAAGCCCGTGCCGTCGGAGACGAAGAGCGTATCGCCCATGAACTCCCACAGGCCCAGCCCCGTCTCGACGCCGCCGACCTTGAACGGATGCTTGCCGTCCTTCGCCACCTGGCCGTCGCCAACGAGGGCATCGGTGTTGCCCGTGCACCACGGCGCACTCTGGAGCCATGTGTTCACGGTCGTGTCGAACGCCTTGGCGACGTCCATGAGAAGCGCCACGTTGCCGTCTGCGAGCGTCTCCTTGCCGCCGACGACCGCGCCGTCGAACACGTCGTACGCCGCCGCGGCGCCTCGGTCTGGGCACGTGGTGCCCGTGTCGGTGCCGTACATCATCGACGCACCCACGGGAATCTTCGCCGCCTGCTCGGCGGTGACGACCACACGCGTGACGCCCGTCTCGGCAAGCGTGGGGTGGATCTGGATGTTGAAGTCCGTGCAGCCCGTGAAGTCCACCTGGGAGGACTTGCAGAGCGTCTTGGTCAACTGGTGGAAGTTGATATACCACTGGTCGTAGACGCTCATGCCCGAGTAGCCCGTGGTCGCGGTCTTGCAAAGGTCGACGAGCGAGTCGTGCGACGTCGTGCGGTTGGCGACCTTCGCGCCCGAGACGGAGCGCGGGCGCCCTTCAGCGTCGATGCTCATGGGATACGTCGGCGTCAGCATGTACGGTCGCAGCGTGCCGTCCGGCAGCAACGCCTTGGGGTTCGGCTGCGAGCCGCTGAATCGGCTGTCGGACCACGAGACGAGCAGGTTGCCGTTCGCCAGCACCTCGACCGCCTGCCAAACGACCGGCGCGATCTCGTAGACGTTGTTGCCGTGTCCGTTGTCCACGCGCGAGAAGCCGTAGTCAACGCCGTCGATGGCCTCGACCCACGGCACGCCGTCGGCGTCGGCACCGGCGTTGGCGGACACGTGGAACCACGGGCCGCCCTCGGTGTCGAACGGGTCGACAGCCGCGCTCGTCGCCGTCGCGGGCACGAACTCGGTGGAGGCCACGCGCTTCGCGGCGGCGCTCATCGGCTTGATGTCGGTGGGGCTGCCCGCCGGGATGAGGAACGTGTACACCAGCCCCGTCTTGTGCTTGTCGACCATCGCGGCGATGCTCGCGTTCTTATAGCGCCCGGTCGAGGCGTCGCGCTCGAGCGCCTTCTGGTCGCCCAGATTCTTTACCGCGCCGACAAGCGCCCACACCGCCTTGTCCGATGCCAGCGGGTCCGCGTACTCGAACCCCTCGGTTGCCTGCTCGGTTGCCTGCGTATCGGCCATTTAGGCACCTACCTTTCGCATCTGGCAAATCTTGCCGTTTACCTTCTTGAGTCCCAGCGCCGTCACGGCAGCCGCCGAGTCGATAATCGACTGGTAGTTCAGGGCTGCCGTCTTGGCGTCCTTGAGAGCCGCCTGCGCGTCGGCGAGGGCTTTGGTCGAATCCTGCTCGCGCTTCTGCTCGGCGGTCTTGCGTTTGGCCTCATCCTCCTTGCGCTCCGTCTCGTTCTGCCCGCGCTCGGTCTCTTTCTCCTTGCGCCCCGCCTCGGCGTCGGCGCGGCTCTTCTCCGCCGTCTCGACAGAAGCCTTGAGCTGCTTGAACTCGTTGTTGACCTTGTTCACGCCAGCCGCCGCGTCCGTCGCGGGCTTCTTGAGCTCCGCGATCTGCTCGGCGGTGAGGTCGCTATATCTCAGCGCGTCGCCCTTCGGCACGCCGACGACCAGCACGTTGCCCTCCATCGCCGCCGTTGCCTCCGAGCCCGAGGCGAGAGTCGTGGCGCGTGCCCCCTTGACCTCGGCGGCGACAGCCTTGTCGCGTGCGGCCTCCGCCGCCTTCTGCGCGGCCTTGGCCTCGTCTCGCGCCGTCTCCGCGTCCTTGATGGTGCGCTGGTCGCTCGGCTCGTAGATGTACTCGGCGGGCTTGGCTCGCCTCTTTACGTCCCAGAGCGCCTCGATGCGCGTGCGCCCGCCGTAAGCCTCGTCCGTGATGTAGGCCCATGCGTACACGCGCCCAGCCGCCTGGAGCAGCTCGTCGGGAATCTTCGCCTTGCTGTCGGCCACCGCAACCGTGTAGCACGTCCCCGTGGTCGACTTGGCGAAATGCACCTGCTCGCAGCCGACAACCTCGACCTCGCGCCCGGTGTCCCACTGCCACAGCTCGCCGTCAAGCACCTGCAATGCCGCCATCACTCATCACCTTCCTCATCCTCGTCCTCGTCGTTGTCGTCGCCCTTCTGGGCGCCCTTCGCGTTCGCCGCCAGGGCGGGCGGCAGCGCTGCCATGCGCTCCTCCTGCTCCCGCTGCTTGCGCTCCAAAATCTTCGCCCTCTCGTCGGGCGTGATGTTCGGCAGCTTTCGCAGGATCGTCTCCTCGTCCAGCCACTCGGCCTCCAGACACACGGTCTCGACCTGCTCCTTGGTGTTGCTGATGCGAGTGCGCGTGAATACAGGCGTGTCCTCGATGCCCTGCAATGCGAGGATGTCCATGATACCCTCGCGGATGTGGCGCTCGAACTCGGCGGCCTCCTCGTCCATCGGCTGGTATGCCGCGTCGATATGGTCGTTGGTCGCCCCCGCCGCGATGGTGTGGACGTCCAGCGCGCCGAAGTCCTCGTAGATGTCGGCCTTGATCTGCGCCAGCGTCTCCTTGCGGCCCTCGACGGGCACCTCCTGCGTGTACGGCGTCGCGGACTGCCCCTGCTCGGCGTCGACCTCGGCCACGTGCGTCAGCTTGAGCTTCGCCCGCCACAGGTCGAGGTCCATGCCGCCGGCTCCGTTGATGAGCCAGTAGATCTGTGCGCAGTCGCGCGTGTCGTTCACCAGGCCACTCTTGATGAGGTCGTAGGCGTCGATGCTCTCGCGCATGCCGACAAGCGTGCTCTGGTGCGCGTCGCTGCCCCAGACCGCCACGATGGGCAGGCGGGAGTAGTTCTCCGCATCGACGGCCAGCTTCATCCCGTCCGCCGGTATCTCCCGATACGTGACCTTGTAGGCGCGCTTGGCCTCGGCCACCTCGAAGTCGAAGCCGCTGCCGCCCGACACCATCTCCGTGTAGCCGTCCTGCTCATAGAGGGTCGCGTGCCACGGGTGGTCGGAGTCGAGCCGCCAGAACCTCACGCCGGCGTATAGCGCCCCCGAGTACTCGTCCCACACCGGGCAGAACTCGTCGGCGGTGAACACGTCGATGTGGTCGAGGTTCCAAAACGGGAATGACACACCGTGGATGAGCGCCTTGAGCCCTATCTCCATGACGTCGTCGTCGAAGCGGTCGCCAAGTCCCTCCTTGGTCGTGTCCTTGCCGCCCGCCGAGACGTCCACGAAACTCACGCCCTTACCGAGCGAGTACGTGCAGCGCTGGACGTTTAGGCGCTTGAACAGGTTACTCGCCAGCCTCAGCTTCGAGGCCGTGAAGTCCTCGGCCTCGGCACCGGAGCACGAGTAGATCTTCTGCACGAAACGGTTGATCGTGACGTTGTGCTGGCGGTAGTACTCGTTCGCGGTGACGGCGTTGCGGTACATCTCGCTCGACATGTGCCGCTCGATGGCATCTGCCGCGAACGCCGTCGCCGACGCCGCCGCCTTGAGGTCGCCATCGGTCACCAAAGGCCCCTTAGACAAAGCCGCTACCTCCCTTCAAAAAATGGGTTTACCTGCCGTTTCGCAGGCTTGTACATGCGCAGTGTTGCCACGCCGTAACGGAGCGCGTCGCAGCTGTGGTCCTCGACCTTGACGGGCTTGTCGCCGTCCGCCTTGGCGTCCCAGCAGTAGCCGCCGAGCTCGCCTATCAGCCCCGCGCAGGCATCGGAGATGCGCACCGTGCCGTTGCCCAGGCACACGTCCGTCTCTCGTATGCCGTCCGCGACGTCGTTGCGCCCATTCTTGGTCTTGAACCCGGCCTGCCGCATCGCGGCGATGAAGCTCGTGGCGCTCGGGTCGATGATGAACTTGGGCGGCTTGCTCAGCCCGCGCACGAAGTCGGCCATGTCGGCCACGTAGTCGGCGTCCGTCTTCTGGTGCCCCGTGTCGCGGCCCGAGTAGCGGTACTCGTCAACCACGTGCCACACCTTGCCGTCAAATGCCCACAGCAGCGCCGCGAAGGCGTTCTGCGTGCCGTAGTCGCAAGACACCGCGTACTTGGCGGCGCCGCCCGTATACCGGCTCTCGAGGGCGCCCTCCCACTCGGGGTAGACCAGGCCCTCGGCCAGCGTCCACTTGCCCAAGATGTAGCGGTCGTAGTACACGCCGCTGCCGTAGTCCTTGATGAGGGCCTCGATGACATCCGGTGCCAGAGCGCCGTCCCAGATCGTGTAGTCCTGCCTGTAGATGTCGCTGTCGCCGTCGAGGAACCGCTTGAACCAGTGGTTCGGGCTGTCGGGGTTGCAGGTGCCGTCGAAGCGGCTGTGCTCGCAGCGCAGGCGGCTCTTGAGCATCTGGAACACGTCTTCGCTCCACGTGGCGACCTCGTCGCCGTAGACCCACTCGAACGTGGCGCCCTGAATCTTGGATACGCTCGTCTTCTTGTCCGCCCCGAGGCAGTAGACCTTGCGCCCGAATATCTGGGCCGTGTTGTCCCGCCCGATCTGGCTGACGACGTCTTCGCTGTAGAGCGAGCGCATCGGCTCGAGGATGTTGCGCTCGAGCGTCGATCGGGTGTTCCCGATCATCACCGCCAGTCCCTCGCCCCTCATGGCGAGAAGCCTCTGCGGTATGGTCACGGCTATGTCGACGTAGCTCTTGCCCGAGCCCGTCGCCCCGCACTTCACGTTGTAGCGGTGCGTGCAGTTGGCGAGGTACTCGCGCTGCATCCTCGTGAGCGGCATCGGCTACTCGTCCCCGCCGATTGAGGACGGCACGGACAGCACCAGCTCCTTGGCGGCCTTGAGTACCGCCGTGTCGGTGGTGTCCATGATGCGCTGCGCCTTGGCGTACTCCTGCGGGTACTTGCGCTCGAGCAGCCACGCCGCCGCCTGCCAGCTGTCGCCGCTCGCGTCCATGATGCGGCCCACGAGCGTCGCCTTGCGCTCGACCTCGGCCTTTTTTAGAACGTGACACAGTTGACGCTGATTGTCTGTTCTGGGGTGGTTGATCCAGCGGCTGTACGTCTCGCGTGCGACCCCGAGATATGCGGCGATGTCCCTGTCGGTCATTCCGGCACGGCACAGGCGGACGGCATCCTCGATGCCCTCCTTGGTCAGTTTTTCACGCCCTTTTCCCGCCACAAAATCACATTTCCGCTGGTAGATAGCCATATGGAAACGCGAACGTTCCCACCTTTTTACGCACGTGGACAAGCGCGTGCGTTTGCCCACGAGCGTAAAAAGGGGGTAACGTTTAAAGAAAAGGCCCCGGTTTCCCGTGGCCTTTCGGCTACTCGACCTTGGTCGGCTTGATTCCGATTGCCTCGGCCAGCCTCTCAAGCGCCTCCGTCCAGCTTCTGCCGTCTGTGCGCGGCCTGACGTATGCGGTTGCTCTCCGCCTCTTCCTCGAGCCGTCTCTTCCGCTCCGCCAGATAGCACCCCTTGCACAGCCTCCACTTCTTCGCCTGCGCCGACGTGTCGAACACGGGCCGCGCGTCGCACACGATGCACAGCCCATCCGTTCCGGTCGAGAAGCGCCCGTACCGCTGCCGCGCGTGTCTCACGGCGCTCGGCGTCACCCTGAGCTCCGCCGCGATCTCCGCCGCCGTCCGCTCCGGGTGCGCCTGCATCCGCCTTATCATCTCGTCCGTCCACAGGACGTAAGAGGAGCGCCCCTTCCGGAGCGCCCACTCGTCCCTCAACGGATGTGTTGACTTTGTAGATGGGCCTTTTGGCCCATCTCCTACAGGTAGCCTACACGCCATTCGCATACCCCAATCGCGCTCGGTTTGCTTCGACCACCATACCAAGCGCCGGTGACTACCTCACGCACGGCGCTCGATTATCGCCCCGCACTTCGGGCAGTTCATAGAACTCTTCTTTGTAGCGGACGCGGTTCATGTAGGATAGGCAACGCAGATTCTCTACCGCCTCGCGCCGCTCTTCGTCAGTCACCATTTGACTCAACCCTTCCGTTCCAAAGTTCTGCGGCATTCTCCTCGCCGTGCTCATAGTCCGACCGCGCACCGCAATACAGGCAGCCCACGAAGTAGGTGCCGGGGTCGTATCGGCTGTTGTCCACTATCTCGGCAGGCCCGCCGCAGAACGGGCATTTCTTGAGCTTCAGCTCGCTCATTCGTCCTCCTTATGCGGGAATCCGAGCTGCTCGGATTTGGCTCATTTATCCACATCTCGACTCCCTCTTCGTCATCGCCGAAGTTGAAATGCGGCTTTCCGCAGTAGGGACA
>NZ_DAWEMK010000032.1:6657-17616 GCF_052362415.1 Paratractidigestivibacter sp.
TCGCTAGGCATCGCCCTCACCCCTCAGCTTGTGGATGCGGTCGGCGATGTCACGCATGACAATCCTTTCGCAGGTTTCGCCTTTGTCGGCGATGCACGATGAGCAGTCGCACGCACTTTTGCCAAAATAGGCGCAGGCTTCATAATTCAGCGCGTCCGCGCCCCTGCCCAAATCCTCTTCCAGCTTCTCCCATGTGTCTGGCGTGGTGAGGTACACGAGTGCTGGGTCGAGTGCAAATCCACGGTCGGTAATCGCACGCCATTTGTTCGACCATCCGTCACTCAAATCAAAGTCCGTGGTGAATGTCCAGCGCACGATGCTATATACGTTCCCGACACGGTTGAACAGTGCCACGGTATCTAGAGGTATCTCTCGTCCCTCGGCATCTCTCGGCAATTCGACACTCATAGCCCAAACTCCTCGTAGTCGCGGCACTCGCCGCACTCGTCCTCGCAGTACAGCAGGTTCTCCATGAGCCACGCCACGGCCCACTTCGCCAGGCGCCAGAACCCTTTCTTGCGGTCAGGCGCCTCTGCGTCGTAGGCGCGCTCGAACCCGAGGTGGCAGTAGCCGTAGTCGACGTGGATGTCGCTGCTGCAGAAATGCCTGCAGTTCCCGCACATCCTGGGCTCGTAGGCCCCGCCGTAGCAGCGTTCTATCGTGGCGTCGGTCACCCCCATCGGGTAGCCGCCAACCCTCGAGTCACTCATCGCAGTCCGCCCCCCCCTACGCTCTCGTCGAGCAGGTCGATGGCATCCCCGACGGTCGCCTCGATGCTCGTCAGCTGGCGGCGCAGGTTCTGCACGAGGTTCGCGCCGGCGACCTCCGCCCTTCCCGCCTCGTAGGCGCGCTCGATCATGTCGGTCACCGCGACCTGCATCGCCGTGTCGTTGTAGCCGCGCCTGACGCGGTACTTCCCCAGATAGGCGTGCGCCCTGTCCTGTGGCCTGCACTCGCGGTCGAAATGGAACACCTCGACCGCGTCTGCATTGATCTGATCCAAAGTCTCCATCACAGACGTCCCCTCTCTCGGTTCCTCTCGTTGCAGCGCTCGATTGCCGCGTCCACGTCCTGCTGCGTGAACCCCTCGGCGTCGAGCAGGCTGACGACCGCCTGGACCACGTCCATGCACTCGTCGATAAGGTTCTGGCGGTACTCCCTGCGCGCCGTCATGATCGGACTGAGGCGCATGTCGTCGCAATCCTGCCAAGCGCCGTATACCTCGGCCGCCTCCTCGAGCGGCTTGAGCGCCTGCGCCTTGGGTGCATCCGGCTCATCGAGCGCCCCGAACTCGAACCTGTATCCGTCGCGCATCAGATGCGCCTCCCTTCCGCCAGCGCCGCACGCATGGCGTTGACCTCTCGGCCCGACTCACTCCTCGTTCCGAGGTACACGTCCACGGGCCGCTTGCTCGCGTCCCTTCGCGCCACGTTCTCGCACCACCCGCAGCAGTACCTCTGGTTCCTGTACGCCGTGCGGAACCGCCTGCCGCACTGCCCGCACACGAGCACGTAGCCCCCGCGCCCGTCCAGCGACTCAGCCCTCATGTCGCGCCTCCCAGTAGTTGCACCTCGCGAGCCCCTGCGTGGCGTGCACGAAGTCGGGGCAGCGCATGCACGTGTACCGCTTGCGGCTCTCGCCAGACGCCGTCATGACCGCCTCGCTCACGGCGCAGAACCCGCACGTCTCGCAGCGGGCACTGCGCGGCCCGTCGTCGTAGATGCTCGCGGACCCCTTCGGTCTGCCCATGTTCTCGCTCCTCTCGGCGTCCAAGCTCATGACGCCCTCCTCTCGCATGCGGCCCTCGCATCCAGCAGACGCCGCGCGTCCCGGTACGCCTTGAGCGCCACCGGGTCGGCGGTCGTCCCCCTCGGGGCCTTCACCTTCGCCGGGTCGATGCCCGGATGTTCCTCGCGCCACCTGCGCTCGAGCTCCGCCCTCGTCTGCTCGGGCGTCCTCGTCGGCTTGAACGTGGCGGCCTGAATCTCGGCATCGGTCGGCTTGCCGCGGGCATGGGCCTCGGCGTCGAGGCGCTTCTGGTTGCCGTTCCACAGCATTGCCACGGCCTTGAGCGAGGTCACGGGCATCCCGTTCGAGCGAATCCAGCCCTGCGACTCGTAGTGCGCCCAGAACTTGTCGGGGTCGCCGCTGATGCAGTTGGCGGCGAAATACGCACGGCACTCGTCGAGGGTCGGCGGGGCGAAGCTGTCTGCGTCGCCGCCGCAGCGCGTACCATCAACACAAGCTAGGCTAGGTAAAGCTAAGCTAGGACAGGTTAGGTTAGGGTTTTCGCTTTCGGAAACCTCGGTTTCGGGTTCTGAAAACCTAGGTTTCCCGTTTTCAAAACCTTGGTTTTCGCTTTCGGAAACCTCGGTTTCGGGTTTTTGCTCAGGCTCGGGTTCAGGTTCCAGCTCGGCCTTGGCCTTGCGGGGCCTGCCGCCCTTCTTGGCCTGCTCTCGCTTGTTCTTGGAGTTGTCGATGGCGTTCTTGAGCCCCTTGAAGGCCCTCTTGACGCTCTTGGGCAGCTCGATCTCGACACCGTGAAGACCGTACATGAGCACCGCGTCCGCGAGCATCATGCGCTCCCTCATGTCCTCGGGGTCGTTCGGGTCGTAATCGTCGTAGAGCTCGGCTATCGAGCTGGCGAAAACCGTGAAGTCGTTGGCCATCAGAACCACCCCCATAGAAGCGAAGAGAAGAACAGGAAACCCGCGGAGAAGGAGGCGGCGAACAGGGCCGCCTCCCAGTGGTCGCGGATGATGTCGGGTACGTGCCTCATCAGAACGGCACGTCCTCGTCGTACACGTCCAGCTGCTGCTGGGCGGGCGCCGGCTGCGGCGCGGCCTGCGGGGCCTGCTGGTAGGCCTGCTGGGCGCTCCATTGCGGTGCGGCCTGCGCCTGTGGCTGTACGGGCACCGTGTCCGCGAGGCTCTGCTGCGGCTGGGCCTGCGTCTGACCCTCACGGCGCACCATGACCTCGATCTCGTCGACGATAACCTCGAGCTTCGAGCGCTTCTGCTCGTCGCGCTCCCAAGAGCTGTAGCGCAGCTTGCCCTCGATCGCGACCTTCATCCCCTTGGCGAGGAAACGGCCAACGGCCTCGGCGCGGTTGCCGAACATGGTGCAGTCGACGAAGTTGGGATAGTCCTCCCACTCGCCCGTCTGCGCGTTGCGGCGGCGGTCGTTTACCGCCACGCCAAAGGACAGGACCTGCGTGCCGCCGGCGGTGGCGCGAAGCTCGGGGTCGCGGGTGAGGTTGCCGCTGATGTTCACTCGGTTGATGCTCACTGCCCGTCCTCCTTCGCGGTCATGTTGTTCTTGATAAACGCGACAAGGCGCGGCCCCTGCATGTAGCCCAGGCCGCTCACGCGGCGACCATCGGGGATGTCAAGCGCCTTGACGATCTTCTGCGCCGTGACCGGGCCGATGCCCGGAAACGAGCGGGCGAACTCCTCGACCTTGAGCTTTGCCGCGATGGGTGCCTCGATGGCCGTCTCGGGCGGGATGTTCCCCGCCTTGCACGCCGCCTTGAACGCGGCGCGCTCGCGGCGCGTGTGGATGGCCCTCGCCATCGCCTCCTTGCGCTGCTCTGGTGTTCGTGTCGGCGGCAGTTTGCTCTCTCCCATGTCCTACATCCTCTCTACGTGTCCGTGGATGCCGTTCTCGACCATGACGGCCCTCACGCGGCGCAGCTCGTCCGCCGTGGCGCACTCGATGACCACGCGGTAGCCCCTCTGCGGTGCTGGGGCCGCATCCTCGGCCACATCCGGCTCGGGGCGCGACGGGACCACCCGCACACACCTCGGCACGCCCAAGGGCGGCTCAGGTTCCTCGACGGGCATCGGCTCGGGGTCGGGCGGCAGCGGCGCGGGCTCCGGCTCGGGCTCCGGTGCGGGCGCCGTCGCCTGCTCGTAGGTCGCCGCGAGCGCGGCGGCCTTGGCGACCTCCTCGCGATGCGCGACGACCGCAGCCGCAACCTCGCCCGAGTCCGCCGGCAGCGTCCTCGTCCACCACGCCACGGCCCACGCCTTCTCGGACTCGTCCGCGTAGTCCAGCCCGTTGACGAACTTGAACTGGTGCAGCAGCTCGCCCACGCGGCGCTCTATGATGTTCTTGGCCTTGACCTCGCCGAAGCTCGCGTTGAGCCACTTGTCGTCGGCGATGCGCTCATAGGGCACCAGCGGCCCCATCTCGCCCGCGAGGTCGTAGTAGTGGCCACTGAGCGCGGCGAGGCGACGGGCCCTGCACTCGCCGTCGTAGCGGTCGATCTCGGCCTTGTACTCATCGGATAGCTTGTCGATGGGCGCCGTTATCTCGCCGATGGTCTTGTCGAACGTCTTGAGCAGGTCGCTGTACTTCTTCTTCGCGGCCTTGCGCTGCGCCTCGATGGGCTTCTTCACGTCGTTGACCGCCGCGCGGTACTTCTTCGCCGCCTTGAAGTCCTCGTCCTTCTCGATGTGCTTGACGTCCACGTAGTCCGCCAGCTTCTCATCGACGTTCTTCTTGAGCTTCGCCAGCTTGTCCTCGAGCGTGTCGTCGATGGCGAGCGACGCCACCAGCGTGTCGAAGTCCTCCTCGAGCGGCACGGCCTCGACCGCCAAAACCTCGTCTGCCATTAGAAGTCTCCCAGCAGGTCGTCGTCGGTCGCATACTCGGCGGGCGCGGGCTCATAGACGGGCGCGGGCTCCGGCTCGGGGATGGCGGGCTCGGGCTGTGCCTTGCGTGCCGCGATCTCCTCCTCCATCCACGAGGCCGCGCGGCGCGCCTGCATGAGCGTCATGTCGTGCATGGAGCCCGACGTGCAGCCCACGGCGGCGCAGATGGCGGCCATGGCCCCGGCGCTGTCGAGCCCGGTCGCCGCCATGAACGGCTTGAACAGGTCGCGCACGGGCTGCAGGTCGACCACGGGCTCGACGCTCTCGGCCTCGACGGTCTGAGAGCCTGCGCGCATGTCCTGCGCGACCTTCTGGTCCATCTCCTCGCCCGTGTACATCCCTCCGAACTCGTCGGGGTAGGCAAGGCGCCACGCGCCGGCCTTGGCGCACTTCTCGATCATGACGCCCGGCATCTTCGCCCAGTTGCTCTTGCCCGTGCTGTAGTCGGTGAGCGCCAGCTCCACGTAGGCCGGCTCCTTGCCGTCCTTAAACTTGACCTCGGCCCAGCCGCCGAGAAGCTGCTCGCCCATCTGCTTGTAGACGGCGCTGCCGCGCTTCTTGACGATCTGCCCCTCGCGCATCACCACGACGCCGCTCTTGATGCCGCCGTAGCTCTCCTGGCGGTTGGCGCGGCGGTTGAAGACCTGATAGCTCGTGATGATGCTCGCCGGCGCGCTGCCGTACTTGACGAGGTAGACCTCCTTAGTGAAGGGGTTCAGGTGCTGGCGGTTGCAAAGCTCCACGCACAGCGCCAGCTCGCTGTCGGTCGCGTTCGGGCACAGGCGCTCGCGGATGTCCTGCGAGGTGAACTTGACGGGCATGCCCGCATCGTCCTTGAACTCGATGACCTCGTTACTCATCGACGCTCACCTCGCATCCGTAGAGCTTGGAGATAGTGGCGACGGCGCCGCTCTCGGCGTAGACGTCATCGCACTCCTTGCCGTACGCGATGATGACGGCCAAGAAGTCGCGGTCGAACTCGATGGGCTCCTCGTCCATCAGCACGGGAGCGACCGCCATGCCGTAGGCGACGCCGCGGAGCACCGCGGGGTCGACCTCCTCCTTGAGCGCATCGGCGTTGAGTTCCGTGTTGATGAGGACGTTGCCCACGGCCTGCCTCATGAGTTCCTTGAATGCCTTTCGCTTCATTTACATTTCCTCCGTTTCGTCCCTGCGCCCGGACCAACCGGGCGCTATCGATATGTCCATGCGCTCGGCCTGCCCGCGCACCCTGGGGTGCTTTACCACGTGCAAGTCGACCACCTGCGCGTCGTCGGCCCAGACGAGCCCGTTGAGCGCGTCCATGACCAGCTTGCCCTCGTTGTCTCCGTCCGGCTTGTAGGTGTCCGGCTCCGATCGCACGCGCTTGGGCCGGCTCTCCGGCAGCGGACGGTAGGCGTCGACGTTGAGAATCACCGGCTCGTGCGGGCCAAAGGGCATGAGCTGGATGCCAGCCTCGGCCATCGCCTCCCGACACGCCGCCGCGATGGCCCGCTCGGCCCTCAGCGTCTCGGTCGGCGTGTACATCCGTGCGTGGCGCCGGTCGAGCCTATGGCGCTGCTTGCCCGCCGCGAACTTGACGGTGAACGCGAATCGCCTGCCGGTCACAGTACCGACCCCATCCCGAGCGCCACGCGGATGCCATCCGCCGCGAGCAGCATCGCCCGCAGGACGTACGGCATGAGCGCGTACACCGCGAACAGGAGCGCAACGAACCCAGCGCACCTAAGCAGCCTCGATGCCATGCGTTCCCTCCTCGATCCACTGCTCCACCCATTCCGGGCGCACCATGCGCCCCACCTTGCGCCCCTCGGGCAGCTGCGAGCGCAGGCGGCCCGCCTTGCACTCGATGCGCAGCGTGTCGTAGGGCACACCCGTCACCCTCGACGCCTCGCGCAGCGTGTACATCAGCTTGTGCCTGATGCCAAGCTCGTCGGCCATCTGCTGGAACGTTTTGGCTCTGCTAGAATCCATGAGTGACCTCCTTTCAGGTCTGGAGCCGTCCCCGCTTTCCACACCGGGCGGCTCTTTTTTTGTCGCTTGCTTTCGGGGCCTCGCCCCCGGCACGGCACCGGTAGGGAACGTCCCCGCGGATGGTTATTGGAGAGCCGCGAGGCAACGGTGCCGCCCCGGTGATGGGGCCCGCGGGTTGCCTGAGCGGCAACACCCGCGTGTCCTCGTTATGCACGCGGTAGGCTTCGGGCCATGATTCGTAGACAGCAGACATATCGTCCGAAGCACGTCCGACCAGCGGGCCCCCTACTCGTGCGGCTCGTCGACTGGGTCGAGCGGCACCCTCGCATCAGCGCCGCGATCGTCCTCGCCGGGTTCATCAACGACGCCTGCGACCTGCTTGGGCGCGTCGTTGATCTCGCGATGTTTCTCATGAAGCTCGCGGGTGTGCTCTAGTACGAACGCGACCGCGAGAACGTCGAGGAAGACCCGGACGACCGCATGGATAAGATTCAACATCTCCACCGCCCCTACTTCGTGCCCACGATCGGCTGGGAGCCCTCGGGCACGACGACGAGGTTGCCGTCCTTTCCGATGCTCTTGAGCGCGTCGATGTAGTGCTGCTGGAGGACCTGGTCGTTGAGCGAGTTCGCGAGGACGGCGTTTGCGTCCGCCTCGCCCTGCGCCTCGATCTTCTTTGTTTCAGCCTCGACCTTGGCCGTCTCCTGCTCGTTCTGGGCCTTCTGCTTCGCGACCTCGGCGGCCTGCGCCTCGCTGTAGCTCTTGGTGATGTTCTTCGGGTAGCGGACGTCCTGCACGCTCACCTGCTCGACCGTGAGGCCTATGCCCTTCCACTTCTCGGTGAGGGCCTTCTGGACGGCCTTGGTGAACTGGGAGCGGTCGGTGAGCATCGTCACCGTGTCGAAGCCGCCCGAGACCTCGCGGGTGACGGCGCGGACGTCGTTGGAGATGTACTTCTCCACGAAGCTCTCCTGCGTGCCGTACTCGCTGAGCGCGGCGTCGGGGTTCAGGGAGTAGTTGACCTGGATGTCGATGTTGGCGCTGGCGCCCGACTTGTCGTTGATGGAGACCTGCTTGCCCTCGTAGGAGCCGCCGTCCACCTCGTAGTCGGTGTCCCCGTAGAAGTTGATGAGGTTGTTGCGGACGTCGTAGGTCACGACGTCCTGCCAGGGGGCCTTGGCGTGGAAACCGGCCTCGGAGGTCGAGCCGGCGAGCGAGCCGCCGAGGTTGCGGATGACGCAGACCTCGCCGGTGTCCTGCGTGTAGAGGCAGGCGGTGGCGGCGATGACGGCACCCACAAGGATGAGGGGCAGGGCGCACGCGGGCGAGACGATGCGGGCCTCGTACTTGTTGCCCCAACAGTCCGCGGGCCCGGCGGCCTTCTCGCGCTCGGCCTCGTTATACCGCTTGATGGCGACGGCGGCGGCCACGCCGCCGAGTCCCAGGCCTGCTCCGATAATCAGTTGAATCATATCGCCCTCCCCTAGAGCTCGAAGTCGCTGAAGTCGCGGGGCTGCTCGTCGGCGGCCTCGACCGTGATGGCCTCGGGGATGTTCCAGCCGCCCAGCTCGATGTCGATGTAGTTCTCGTTCATGGTTCTCTCCGTTTCGTTTGCACCCTAATTATTTAGGGTCGATACCCAAAAAAATATTGCCGTCAATGCCGAAGTACTTGCCTAGCTTGTCCGCCATTGTGGGCGTTAGCTTGTCTGCCTGCGCATCCTCGATGGCTGTGAGTGTTGGCTCGGTTATTCCCAGAGCTGCGGCGATTTCCTTTTTCTGGAATCGCTTGGCCCCAGCTTCTCGAAACTCCTTAAGGCTCTGCATCCGTTCCTCCTTTCGTTGACCTAATTATAATCTAATTTGGGTCATACCACGATTACTTTTTGCTTTTAACTAAAATTATTTTTGCTTAGGATGAAAGTAACCCAGTTAGGAGGCACTATGGAATTTGGTGATAAGCTCCGGTCGCTACGCACAAAAGCAGGATTGACCCAGCTAGACATTGCCGAAAAGCTCGACGTGTCGGCAGCGGCCATCGGAGCATGGGAAAGCGGACGGTCTAAGCCGCGCCTAGACAAGATGGCGGAAATTGCAGTTCTGTTCGACACGACGGTAGCCGACCTCATGGGAGAGGACGCCTCCGAGGCCGCCATCAGCGGCACCTCGCGCATGGTCCCCCTGCTGGGCTTCGCGCACATGGGCGAGCCGTGCGACGAGGGGAACCTCGCCGACGAGGTCGAGGTCCCCGCCTCCATCGCCGACGCGCACCCGCGCGGGTTCATGGTCCACGCCCAGGGCGGCTGCATGGACAACCGTTTCCCCCACGACGCCCTGCTGCTGGTCGACCCCGACATGGAGCCGGTCAACGGCCAGCCGGTGCTCGCCGAGACGGCCGACTACGGCGCCGTGGTGCGCAACTACATCCGGGGCCGCTCGACGGTCATGCTCACAGCGGACAGCCACAGCGGCGAGTACGACGACATCCTCGCCGGGCCGGGCGACGAGCCCGTGGTCTGCAAGGGCCGCGTCGTCTGGTACATGGGCGAGCGGGACGAGAGGTAGAAACATTGGGGCCGACCGGGCCCCTGCCAACCAGACTGGAAGAACGGAGGAGCGCGGATGGCTCCGAAAGAGGCAATCGAGAAGATCAACGCACTCGGTATAGAGATCGGGGTCGCGTCGACCGGCAGCGGGGACGACTACATCTCACTCACGGACATTGCAAGGTACAAGAGCGATGAGCCGAAGATGGTGGTGCAGAACTGGATGAGGAACAGGAACACCATCGAGTTCCTCGGTGTTTGGGAGTCGCTCCACAACCCCGACTTTAAAGGCATCGAATTCGATGCCTTTAGGGAAGAGGCCGGGCTCAACTCCTTCACCCTGACGCCAACGAAGTGGATTTCGAGGACAAACGCCATCGGCATAAGGACCAAGAGGGGGAGGTATGCGAGCGGCACGTTCGCCCACAAGGACATCGCATTCGAGTTCGCTTCGTGGATTTCCCCGGAATTCAAGCTCTACGTCATCAAGGACTACCAGCGCCTGAAGAGCGACGAGAACAGCAGGATCTCCGGCGAGTGGAACGAGAAGAGGCTCTTCTCGAAGATCAACTACCGCATACACACCGACGCCGTAAAGGAGAACCTACTGAAGCCGAGCATGAGCCGGCAGGTCGAGGGCTACACCTACGCAAACGAGGCGGACGTCCTCAACGTCGCCCTGTTCGGGATGACGGCAAAGCAGTGGAGGGAGTCGCACGAAGGCGCGACGGGCAACATCCGAGACGAGGCGAGCCTGCACCAGCTGCTCGTCCTCGCGAACCTCGAAAGCATGAACGCCGAACTGATCAAAAGGGGAATCGACCGCAGGCAGAGGGCGGCATATTTACGAGAGATGGCTATCAGCCAACTCTCGACCCTCGAGGGCAGCCCCGTGATAGCAAAGATAGAGGCCGACGACGGAATAGCGGGCGAACTGCCAGAAGACGGGGCGGAGTCATAGCCCGACGCGCAAGCGGTCCGAGCTGACCGCAGCTCATCGCAGGGAGGTGATGCCCATGAAAGCAAAAAATCTCGGGACCGCAGGCTGATGCCGAGGTCCCGAGACTAAGGAGACGGCCCCTGCACTTTGGAACGTGAGACGGGGCCGGAGTCAGAACCGGGCGAAACGGAGAATAAGCCCGCGATCTGAACGGATCTGATTATATGACAAAGAAGCAGCGCCGCCGCGTCTGGGGCTCCGTGACCGAGATGAGGCGCGGCAAGAAGTACGTCCTGCGCTGGATGCAGAACACGCCGCAGGGCCGCAGGCGCAAGACCAAGACCGTGTACGGCACCTACCGCGAGGCGTGCGCGGAGCTGGACCGCATCCACGTCGAGCACGCCGACGACGCGCCCGTGCCCACCATAGCCAAGGCCTACGAGACGTGGCTCGCCCCCAAGATGGCCGCACAGGTCGAGGCGGGGACGCTCGCCCCCAACACCCGCGACCTCGTACCGCCCTGCTCACCCTGCGCAAGGTCTACGCCTGCGTCTCGACCTTCATCCGCCTGCCGCTCGACCCGTTCGCCGCCAGCGTCAGGTACACCATGCCCACCCGCAAGACCCGCGAGCGCTCAAAGCGCGTCTACACCCTCGACGAGGCCCTGGGCGTCCTCGACGCACTGCGCGGCAACCCCCTGGAGCCCGCGTTCATCCTCGCGTGCTTCGGCTCCTGCCGCTCGGGCGAGTCGCTGGGCGTGCGCACCGAGGAGGTGCTGCGCTGGGAACGTAGCGGCACCGCACTCGCCTCCGCCGACATCTGCCGCCAGATGCAGCAATCCGGCA
>NZ_DAWEMK010000032.1:17636-18093 GCF_052362415.1 Paratractidigestivibacter sp.
CGCCCTCAAGACCGCCAAGTCCGCCCGCACCGTCGTGATCCTGCCGCAGGCCGCCGACCGCCTCGTCGAGATAGCGGCCGCCCGCGCCGCCGAGGGCCGCGAGTGGCTGAGCGACCGGGGCGACGGGCTGCCCATGAACCGGGGCATATGCAACGACCGCTGGCGGAAGTTCTGCGCCGCCCGCGGCATCGAGCACATCCCGTGGTCGAACCTGCGCAACTCGTGGCGTACGATAGCGGAGGTCGAGCTTCGCCTGCCGTGGGACCTCATCGAGATGCTGATGGGCCACGCCCTCCCCGGCGTGTCGGGACGGCACTATATCCGGCCCACCGCCGAGCAGGTCGTCCGCGCCGCCTTCGACGCGCTTGGGATAAGTTAGGATATTCCCTCGCAAAGCCGCAGGTAGATGGCACGCCGTTAGTTGTTACGGTTCTGATTGAATTGAAACGTATTTTAC
>NZ_DAWEMK010000033.1:0-3529 GCF_052362415.1 Paratractidigestivibacter sp.
CACGCAGGTGCCGTTCACGCGGACCTCGGGCAGGTGCATGATCTTGCGGCCCTCGTTCTGCATCTTCCACTCCTCGGACGTGTAGCCCTCGTCCTTGAAGCCTCCGATCTGCGGGATAAGGTTGTAAGCGAGCTGGTAGGCGAAGGGCGCGGTCTCCCCCACCTCGCCGCCCTCGGCGAGCACACGGCTCTCGCGCTCGAGCTCGCGCAGGCCCGGCATGCCGGCGCCGGACGCGGCCTGGTAGGTCGAGACGATCAGGCGCTTGAGCCCCGCAGCCTCATGCAGCGGGAACGTCGGCACGAGGCCGATGATGGTCGCGCAATTGGGGTTCGCGATGATGTTGCGCGGGTGGTTCGCGATGTCGCCGGCGTTGATCTCGGGGATCACCAGAGGCACATCGGCGTCGAGGCGGAACGCATGCGAGTTGTCGACGCACACGGCGCCGCGGCGCGCGGCCTCGGGCAGCAGCTCCTTGGCGGTCTCGTCGCCCGCGGCACCCAGGACGATGTCAACGCCGTCGAAGGCCTCGGGGCAAGCGAGCTCGACGGGGACCTCCTCGCCGCGGAAGACGATCTTCTTGCCCACGGAGCGGGCGGACGCCAGCGGAACGAGCCGCTCCACGGGGAAATCCCGCTCCTCGAGGCACTCGAGCATCTGGGTCCCGACGACGCCCGTGGCGCCCAGGATAGCGACAACCTTACCAGCCATGTGTTTCTCCCTTCCGGAGAGCGGAATTCGCGGTCGGAGCCGATTACTTATCGGCGGAGGTGATGACCTCGTCGCGGACAAAGCGGTCGTAGATGACCTTGATGGCCCGCTCGAAGTCCTCGTTGTTCACGCCCATGATGATGCTGATCTCCTGCGAGGACTGCGTGATCATGCGGATGTTGATGCCCGCGTCGCCCAGCGCGCCGAAGATCTTGCCCGAGGTGCCGGAGCGCTTGGACATGTTGCGGCCGACGACGGAGATGAGGGCGAGCTTGTCGACCATGCTGATGTCGTCGGGGCGGATCTCCTTGCGGATATCCGAGATGATGGAGTAGATCGAATCGCGCACGTCGGCGCCGTTGACGACCACGCCGAAGGAATCGACGCCCGTGGGGATGTGCTCGACCGAGACCCCGTAGCGCTCGAAGATGGCGAGGGTCTTGCGCACGAGGCCGACCTCGTTGGACATGTGCGCCTTCTTTATGTGGACGCTGATGAAGTCCCTCTTTCCGGCGATGCCGGTGATGAGGTGCTCGTCCTCGCCCGCCTCCGCGTTCTCGCGAATGATGGTGCCCTCGTCGGCCGGGCGGTTCGTGTTCTTGATCTGGATGGGGATGTTGACCTCGCGAACCGGGAAGATGGCCTCCTCCTGGAGCACGGAGGCTCCCATGTAGGAGAGCTCGCGCATCTCGTCGAAGGTGATGCGGCGAATCGAGCGCGGGTGGTCGACGATGCGCGGGTCGGCCGAAAGGAAGCCGGACACGTCGGTCCAGTTCTCGTAGAGGTTCGCGTCGACGCAGCGGGCCAGGATGGCGCCCGTGATGTCGCCGCCGCCGCGCTGGAAGAGCTTGATCTGGCCATCGACCGTGGCACCGTAGAAGCCCGGCAGGACGAAGGAGCCCTTACGGACCATGACGTCCTTCAGGCGGGCGGCCGTGCGCTCCATGTCGACCGTGCCGTCGTGGTGGAAGACCACGACGTCGGCGGCATCGACGAAGGGCATGCCGAGATACTCGGCCATGAGGTTGGCGGTGAACCACTCGCCACGGCTCACCACGTACTCCGGGGAGTGCTTCTTTATGTTGTTGGCGAAGGCCTCGAACTTAGCGGCGAGCGGCCACGTGAGCCCGAGCTCGTCGACGATGTCCTGGTAGCGCTGCTGGATGTCGCCCAGCAAAGAAGTGCAGTCAACGCCGTACTTGACGTGCGCGTTCACGAGCAGGAGCAGGTCGGTGATCTTGTTGTCGCCCGAGAAGCGCTTGCCGGAGGCCGAAACCACGACGAACTTGCGGTCGGGGTCGGACTCGACGATTGCCTTGACCTTCTTGAACTGCTCGGCGGAGGCGACCGACGAGCCACCGAACTTCGCGATCTTGATCATGTGTGTTGGTTTCCGTTCCGATTACCCGAGGGCTGCCATAAACGAGGTGGGGTCGGCCGCGAGCGCCGCGTCGAGCGCCGCGCGCGCCTCGACCGCCGTGAGGTCGCGCACAAGCCAGGCGCCCGGGGCGTACTCCTCGGCGCCGGCCGGCGCGCAGGTAGTTCGCAGCACGTAGTCGGCGCGAAGAAGCTCAGGCTTGTACGCCAGGCCGCGGCTGAAGTCGTAGACGGGACGGCGCCCGGCGGCGCAGTCGAGGACGTCCTGGACGATGGCGTTGCCGGTGGGCAGGCTGCCGGCGCCCTGGCCGTAGAACTTGAGCTCGCCGACGGTCTGGCCGTCGAGGGTGACCAGGTTGAAGTTCGAGGGGACGTGCGCCTCGAGGGAGTCGGAGGAGAGCGCGACCGGCTCGACGGCGACGGCGTAGGAGCCGTCCGCCTGGACGCCGCGCCCGAGGAGCTTGACCGTTCGACCCTTCGCAGCAAAGAGGTCGAGGTCGGCCTTGGTGAGGTTGCGGATGCCCGAGACCGGCAGGTCATGGGTGCACGCGACGTCGAAGGCGGCCGAGGCGGTGATGATCGTCTTGTTCATGACATCGATGCCGTCGATGTCAGCGGAGGGGTCGCGCTCGGCGTAGCCCATCTGCTGCGCCTCGGCGAGGACGTCCGCGAACTCGGCGCCGTCCTTGAGCATCTGGTAGACGATGTAGTTAGTGGTGCCGTTCATGATGCCCTTGAACGAGGTGACCTCGTCGATGCGGCGGGCCTTCTCGATCCCGGCGATCCAGGGGATGCCGCCGCCGACGGAGGCCTCGATGAAGAGGCTCACTCGGTTATAGAGAGCGGCCTCGGCGAACTCGGCGAAGTGCGCCGCGACGACCGCCTTGTTGGACGTGACCACGTGCTTGCCCGAGGCGAGCGCCTTCATGATGAAGGTGTGGGCTGGCTCGACGCCGCCCATGCACTCGACGACGAGGTCGATGTCCGGGTCCTGGACGATCTGCTCGTAGTCGGACGTCATGCGGGGGTCGGTCAGGCGGTCGGGGAGCTCGAGGATGCGGGCCACCTCAACGGAGCCCACGCGGTCGCGGATGATCTGGTCGACGCCGCGGCCGACCGTGCCGTAGCCGAGAAGGGCGATTTTCATGAGCGGCGGGTCCAATCTTTCGAATCTGTGACTATAGGCCGGGGCCCCGAGCGCTGCAGGTATGATTACGGACAGTATCCGTGGTAACGACTGGACGCAAGGAGCCAACAGTGAATTCGTTCTACCACAGCACGCGAGGCAAATCCGAGAACGTAACAAGTAAGCAAGCTATCTTGCGCGGCATCGCGCCCGACGGCGGGCTCTACGTCGCCGACTGGGTCGGCGAGCATAAGCTCGACCTCGCGAAGATCTGCGCCCAGGGGTTCCAGGAGACCGCCCGCGACGTCCTGGGGACGC
>NZ_DAWEMK010000033.1:3539-4152 GCF_052362415.1 Paratractidigestivibacter sp.
GCTCCTTCCCGACTTCACCGAGGACGAGATCGCCTCCTGCGTCGAGGCCGCCTACGGCGCGCAGTGGGACACCCCGGCGTGCTGCCCGGTGACTCCGCTCGGCGACGACTGGCTCCTCGAGCTCTACCACGGCCCCACGAGCGCCTTCAAGGACGTCGCGCTCCAGATGCTCCCCCAGCTCATGGGCGTCGCGCGCAGGGGCGCCGAGGGCGAGGACAAGAAGATCATGATCGTGACCGCCACCTCCGGCGACACCGGCAAGGCCGCGCTCGAGGGCTTCGCGGGCGTCGACGGCTGTGGCGTCACGGTCTTCTACCCCGAGGGCAAGGTCTCGGACATACAGCACCTCCAGATGGCCACCCAGAAGGGCGACAACGTCGCCGTCTGCGCCGTCCGCGGCAACTTCGACGACTGCCAGACCGAGGTCAAGCGGATCTTCGCCGACCACGAGATGGCGGAGCGCCTCGCCCGCGAGGGCGCCGTGCTCTCGAGCGCGAACTCCATCAACGTCGGCCGCCTCGCCCCGCAGGTCACCTACTACTTCGACTCCTACGCGCAGCTCGTGCGCGCGGGCGCCGTCGAGCAGGGCGACGAGGTGACGTTCTGCGTGCCC
>NZ_DAWEMK010000033.1:4162-4976 GCF_052362415.1 Paratractidigestivibacter sp.
ACTACGCGAAGCGCCTCGGCCTCCCCGTCCACAAGCTCATCGTCGCCTCCAACGAGAACGACGTGCTCACCGATTTCCTCACCACCGGCACCTACGACCGCATGCGCCCGTTCAACAAGACGATCAGCCCCTCCATGGACATCCTCGTCTCCTCTAACCTCGAGCGCATGCTCTACTACTTCTGCGACGGCGACTGCGGGCTCGTCGCCTCCCTCATGAACGACCTGGCGACCAAGGGCTCCTACACCGTCCCCGCAGAGGTCTTGGCCCGCGTCCAGGAGGTCTTCGCCTGCGGCCGGGCGGACGACGACGCCACGCGCGCGCAGATCCGCTCCACCTGGGAGGGGCTCGGCGTCCTCATCGACCCGCACACCGCTGTGGCAAAGAGCGTCCTCGACGGAGTCGAGCGCGACGGCAGCGCCCGCGTGTGCCTCTCGACGGCCTCGCCGTACAAGTTCAGCGCCGACGTGCTGGCCGCGCTCGGGGAGCCGACCGAAGGCATGAGCGGGTTCGAGTGCATGGACGCGCTCTCCGCGAAGACGGGCACCGTCGCGCCGGCCCAGCTTTCCGCCCTCCGCGACGCCAAGGTGCTCCACGACGCCGTGTGCGACCGCCAGAAGATGGGCGCCTTCGTCGAGTCCGCCTGCGCGAGGGTATTCCTGTGATCGCCGCCGACGGCAAAGAAGCCCCCGTCGTCATCGTCCGCGTGCCCGCCACCTCGGCGAACGTCGGCGTCGGCTTCGACTGCCTGGGGATCGCCCTCGACTTGACGGCCACCTTCCTCCTCACGCCCGCCGACGAGCTCGCGATCGAC
>NZ_DAWEMK010000033.1:4986-7629 GCF_052362415.1 Paratractidigestivibacter sp.
CGGCTGCGAGGAGCGATTCCGCGGCGAGGACAACCTCGTGTGGCAGAGCTACCTGCAGGCGTGCCGCGAGCTCGGGTGCGAGCCGACGCCGCTCAAGATCACGATCTTCTCGCCGATCCCGCTCTCGGGCGGGCTGGGCTCGAGCTCGACCTGCGTGATCGCGGGCGTCGCCGCGGCGCAGGTCCTCGGGCGCGGGGAGTACGACCGTGACGAGTGCCTCGAGCTCGCGACGCGCATCGAGGGGCACCCGGACAACGTCGCCCCCGCCATCATGGGAGGGCTCGTGAGCTCCTTCATCGAGGACGACGACACCACCTCCACGCGCATGGACATCGCGGACAACCTGCGCTTTATTGCCGTGGCGCCGCCCTACGAGGTACGCACCGCGGACGCTCGCCGCGTGCTTCCGAAGGAGGTCCCCGCCTCGACCGCCGTCTGGCAGATGGGCCGCTGCGTGGCGGTCGTCCGCGCGCTCGAGACCGGCAACGCGGAACTGCTCGGCAAGGCGAACCACGACAAGCTTCACGAGCCCTACCGCAGCCGTCTCATCCCCGACTTCGAGCCGCTGAAGAAGGCCGCCCTCGACGCCGGTGCCTGCGCGTTCATGATCTCCGGCTCCGGATCCACCATGCTCGCCGTAGCCGATGGCGACGAGCTCGCCTCTGCCGTCCACGACGCGCTCGCAGAGGCGCGCCCCGGGTTCTGGCTGCGCACCCTGAGCGCCAACTCCCTCGGGACCACCGTGGACCTCAACTAAGCCGCAGCTCTCCCCTAGCATCGCTCAGGAGCATCCCCACAAAAGAATGGCACCCCGCTTCGCGCGAGGGGCCATTCTTTGTAGCCATGTGCTAGGCATCAGATCAAGGTCGAAGCCTAGCCGCCGAGGTAGGCCTTGCGGACGTCGTCATCGACGAGCAGCTCGGCGCCGGTGCCGGTCTTCTTGATCGTGCCGATCTCGAGGACGTAGGCGCGATCGGCGATGGAGAGCGCCATGTTCGCGTTCTGCTCGACGAGCAGGATGGTGGTGCCAGTGGCGTTGAGCTCCTTGATGATGTCGAAGATCTCCTGCACAAGTATCGGGGCGAGGCCCATCGAGGGCTCGTCGAGCATCAGCAGGTCAGGCTTGCTCATGAGGGCGCGGCCCATGGCGAGCATCTGCTGCTCGCCGCCGGAGAGCGTGCCCGCGGACTGCTCCATGCGCTCGCGCAGGCGCGGGAAGCGCTCGTAGACGTGCTCGATGGTCTCGCGGTTCTCGGTATCGGAGCGGGTGTAGCCGCCCATGTCGAGGTTCTCCGCGACGCTCATCTGGGCGAAGACGCGACGGCCCTCGGGGCACAGCGCGAGGCCGCGCTCGACGATCTTGTGCGCCTTCACGCCAACGATGGACTCGCCCTTGAACTCGACGACGCCCTCGTCGGGCTTGATCAGGCCGGCGATGGTGTTCAGCGTGGTCGACTTGCCGGCGCCGTTCGCGCCGATGAGCGTGACGATCTCGCCCTTCTTGATGTCGAACGAGATGCCGCGGACGGCCTTGATGGCGCCGTAGCTCACGTGCAGGTCGTTGACGGAAAGCAGTGTCTCGGCCACGTTAGTTCACCCCCTGCTTGCCAAGGTACGCCTCGATGACCTTGGGGTTGTTCTGAATCTGCTCGGGCGTGCCCTTGGCAATGATGCGCCCGTAGTCGAGGACGCCGACGACCTCGCAGACGCCCATAACGAGGCTCATGTCGTGCTCGATGAGCAGGATAGCGATGCCGAACTGGTCGCGGATCTTCTGGATGTTCTCCATGAGCTCCTCGGTCTCGGCAGGGTTCATGCCGGCCGCGGGCTCGTCGAGGAGCAGCACCTTGGGCTGCGTGGCAAGCGCGCGCAGGATCTCGAGCCTGCGCTGGGCGCCATAGGGCAGGTTGCCCGCCTGGGTGCCGGCGAACTTCCTCATGTCGAAGATGTCGAGAAGCTCGAGGGCCTTGTCGTGGAACTCGGCCTCTTGCTTCCAGTGGCCGGGAAGGCGCAGGACGTCGGTGACGAGATTCGATTTCATGGAATTGCCGAAGCCGACGAGCACGTTCTCCTCCACCGACATCTGCGTGAAGAGGCGGATGTTCTGGAACGTGCGGGCGATGCCCATGCGGTTGACCTCGGTCACGGACTTGCCGGCGGTCGCGGTGCCGTCGAGCAGGATGGAGCCGCGCGTGGGCTTGTAGACGTTGGTCAGCAGGTTGAAGACGGTCGTCTTTCCCGCGCCGTTCGGGCCGATGAGGCCCGAGATCTCGGTGCGGCCGAGGGCGATGTTGAAGTCGTCGACCGCGGTGAGGCCGCCGAAGTCGATGCCGAGGTTCGTCGCCTCGAGCACGGGGCGTTTGTACGCATCGCGCTCGGGGATGAGGTTCGGGCTCTTGGGCTCGACGAGCTTGACGTCGCCGTGAATCACCTTACTCATGGTCGCTCACCTCCTGGGCGGGCTCGGGTTCCGCAGCGGGCTTCTTTTTCCAAGGGAAGTCCTTGTTCAGGCAGCGCTCGATCACGCGGGAAAGCGAGAAATCGTAGCTGCCGAGCAGGCCCTGCGGGCGGAAGATCATGACGAGGATCAGCACGACGGCGTAGACGACCATGCGGTATTCGGAGAACGCGCGCAGCGCCTCG
>NZ_DAWEMK010000033.1:7639-15982 GCF_052362415.1 Paratractidigestivibacter sp.
CAGAATCGTCAGGACGGTCGCGGAGACGACGGAGCCGAGCATGGAGCCCATGCCGCCGAGGACGACCATGACGAGGATCTCGACCGACTTCATGAAGCCGAACTTCGACGGGTCCATAACGCCGATGCAGCCGGCGTACAGCGCGCCGCCGACGCCCGCGAAGAACGCGGAGACCACGAACGCGAGCGTCTTGTAGTAGGTGGTGTTGACGCCGGAGGCCTCGGCCGCGATCTCGTTGTCGCGGATGGCCAGGATCGCGCGGCCATGGCGCGACTTCATCATCGTGTGGATGAGGAAGATGACCACCGCGACGACGAGGAACACGTTGAGGAAATTCGTGTACCCCGGGATGCCCGAGAGGCCCTTGGCGCCGCCGGTGAAGTCGAAGCCGAGGACGCCGTCGATGTTGTTGATGACGACGCGGATGATCTCGGCGAAGCCCAACGTGATGATGGCGAGGTAGTCGCCCTTGAGGCGCAGGGCCGGGATGCCGATGATGAGGCCGCAGACGGCGGCGCAGATGCCGCCGAAGACGACGCCCGCGACGAACAGCAGGATGGCCGCGGGGCTCGCCATGGCGGCCATGGCCTTGGCGTTCAGGCCGAGCACGGGCATCATGTGCATGATGAACAGCGCGCAGGAGTAGCCGCCCACGCTCATGAAGCCGGCATGGCCCAGCGGGAGCTGGCCGAGGTAGCCCGTGGCGATGTTCAGCGAGACCGCCATGATGATGTAGATGCCGACCTGCTCGAGGACGCCGGTCTGGTAGCGGTTGACGACGCCGCCCGAGATCATCGACTCGCCGATGACCAGGAACAGCAGGACGAGCACGGCATTGATGGCATAGCGCGCGGGCATGGGGAGGCTACGTCGCTTGGAGGCCGGGGCGACCACCGAGGCGGAGAGCGTCGGGCGCTCCTCGCCCTTGTTGTAGTAATCCTTCATTCTGTGCGCACCCCCTTAGACCTTCTCGGTCATCGGACGGCCGAGCAGACCGGTCGGCTTGACGATGAGGACGATGATGAGCAGCAGGAACACGACGGCGTCCTGCCAGACGGAAAGGCCGATGGCCGAGACGAACACCTCGGCGAAGCCGACGATGAGGCCGCCGATGACGGCGCCCGGGATCGATCCGATGCCGCCGAGGACGGCGGCGACGAAGGCCTTGGTACCGAGCATGATGCCCATGGTCGGGGTGATCTGCGTGTAGGCCATGCAGTAGAGCACGGCGCCGATGCCGGCGAGCGCGGAGCCCACGGCGAAGGTGAACGAGATGGTGTGGTTCACGTTGATGCCCATGAGGCGCGCGGCGCCCATGTCCTCGGAGACGGCGCGCATCGCCTTGCCGAGCTTGGTCTTCTGCACCAGGAAGGTGAGGACGGCCGTGGCCGCGGCGGTCACGAGGACGGTGAGGATGGCGCGGCCAGAGAGGCTCGCGTCGCCGAGCTGGATACTGCCGAAGTCTCCGAACGGGGGGACGACCTTGGCTGCGGCGCCGAAGACCAGTTGGCCGCCGTTCTCGAGGAAGTACGAGACGCCGATGGCCGTGATCAGGATCGAGAGGCGCGGGGCGTCGCGCAGCGGCGCGTAGGCGATCTTGTCGATGAGGACGCCGAGCACCATGCAGCCGAGAACGGCGAGAATGGCGGCGACCACCGGGGGAAGGCCGAGGGTGGCCATCGCGATCCAGGCGATGTAGCCGCCCACCATGATGATGTCGCCGTGGGCGAAGTTCAGAAGCAGGATGATGCCGTACACCATGGTGTACCCGAGCGCCACGAGCGCGTAGATGCTGCCGAGGCTGAGGCCGTTGAGCAGCTGAGTCAAGAATGTCATGGGCACTTCCCTTCCGATTCGTTTGCGGATACTGCGAAGGGCACCGAGAGGCTATGCCGATCTCGGTGCCCAGGTTCTGCGCCTGCAGGTGCAGGGGCGAGCTTTAGGACTTAGGCCTCGGGCTCGATGGTGTCGAAGATGGTCTCCTGGCCGTCCTTGAAGGTGATGACCAGGGTGGACTTCTGCGGGTCGCCGGTGCCGGAGTACGAGATGGTGCCCGTGACGCCCTCGACCTTGCAGTTCTTGATGCCCTCGATGACGGCGGCCTTGTAGTCGTCGGAGCCGGGCTCGAGCTTCTTGTCCTCGGCGGCCTTCAGGCCCTCGGTGACGATGGCGGCGGCGTCGTAGGCAAGGGCGTTGAAGTTCGTCGGGGCCTCGTTGTATTCGGCCTTGAAGTCCTCGATGAACTTCTTGACCTTCTCGTCGGGGTTGGAGGCGACGAAGGAGGAGCAGTAGAAGCAGCCCTCGAGGTCAGCGGTGGAGGCGTAGTCCTGGTCGCCGCCAACGATGCCGGCCCAACCGTCGGCGCCGAGGAAGACGCCCTTGTAGCCGAGCTGACGGGCCTGGGTGACGATCATGCCGTCGTCCTGGTAGTAGTTGGAGCACAGGATCGCGTCGGGGTTGGCCGAGAGGATATCGGTCAGCTGGGCGTTGAAGTCGGTGGCGCCGGAGGCGTAGCCGGCCTCCTTAGCGACGGTGATGCCCTTCTTCTGGCACTCGTCCTTGAATGCGGAGGCGACGCCGGATGCGTAGTCGTCGCCGGAGTCGTAGATGGTGGCGACGGTCTTGTAGCCCTGCTTGGCGGCGAAGTCGCCCATGACCTTGCCCTGGAACGGGTCGGTGACGCAGGCACGGAAATAGTTGTCGCCATAGGAGATGACGTCGGCGGTGGTAGCGGATGCGGTCACGCAGGGCATGTTGTCCTCGACGGACTTCTGGGCCACGGCGATGGTCGGCTTGGAAGTGACGTCGCCCACGATAGCGGTCACGCCGTCCTCGACGAGCTTGTTGTAGACGGTGACGGCCTCGGTGGCGTCGCCCTTCTCGTCCTGGACGTCGGTGTCGACCTGCTTGCCGTTGACGCCGCCGTTGACGTTGAGCTGCTTGAACCAGAGCAGCGCGCCGTCACGACAGGCGACGCCGTACTGGGCGACGGAGCCGGAGTACGGGCCCATGATGCCGACCTTGATGGAGCCGTCGCCGGAAGCGGAGCCGGAATCGCCGGAGCCGGAGTTGCCGCAGCCGGCAAGACCCAGGCCCGCGGCGACGATGCCGGAAAGCTCGAGGAACTGACGGCGAGAAACAGATGATTTCATTTTTGTCTCCTCCCGTATAGATGCAAAGAATGCTCTATGAGCGTATAGGAGGATAAACCGCGCAGGGCAACGCGTGTCCGCGTTTCAGCTTAGGTTAAAAACAGCGAAACATAAAATAATTGTTCTGTAATATTGCGCCGCCCGCCGGAGATATCAAGCCTTCCGCCGATGCCGAATGACGAGTGTGGCCACGACGGCTCCCGTCGCCATGCCGGCGAGGTCGATCAGCACGTCGCGGGCGCAGCCGGTGCGCCCGGGCACGAAGAGCTGGATCGTCTCGTCGAGGACGGGGACGGCGGCGCAGAGCACCACGGGGACGACCCGAAGGCGCGAGGAGAGAAGCCCTTGGAGAACGAGGGCCTTCGCAAGGTTCGCTGCCACGGCACCGAGCACGGCGTACTCTGAGAAATGCGCGCACTTGCGGATGATGAAGGTGCAGGTATCCTTGTCAACGATGCCGAGTGCGCCGAATAAGGGCCTCAGCAGCGAGTACACCAAACCGCTTTCGGCGGAGGACTCGGGGCCCTGAACGAGCGAGTGCCCCCAGATGAAGCAGATCCACGCGAGAAGGAAAACTCCCCAGCCGAGGGCCGGGGAGCCGAGTCGACCATGGCGCTTTGCGCCGACCGCCACGCGCTACGCCTCCTTCATGATGGGCATGGCCATGTGCTTGGGGCGGTAGGGCTCAGAGTCGTCCGCTCGGTGAAGGGAGCTCGTGCCAGTCTTTCCCGCGGATCGCGCAAGGGCATTCGTCGAGGTGCCCCCCTCGAGCAGTCGCAGGAAGCGCCCGGCGGCGTTGCGGGTAGCCTTGGAAGAGTTGTGGCCGAACTCGTCGCCGATGAGGTAATCGACGTAGGACTCGGTGTCCACGACCTCGGGATGGCCCGCCAGGGGCTTGAACGGGATGAACGTGGTGCTCTGCTCGAGGCCGTCCGGCTCGTCGAGGGTATCGGCGTCGCCGACGCTGTCCCCGAAGGGCGCGGGCAAGACCGGCGCGGGGTTGACGAGGTTCGCGTTCAGGCGCTCGTCCATCGACTTCAGGGCAGAGGCCCAGTCGTCGTCGGCGAGCGAGTCGTCCGCATCGCGGCGCTCGGGGTAGACGCCCTCGTCGACGAAGGCGATGCGATCGGCGATGGAGCCGTGGGTGAACTCGTCGGCAGGGCTCGCGGTGGGAGCGGGGGCGGGCATAGGGGCAGCAGGTGCCTCGGACGCCGCGGCCGGAGCCGGAGCGGAGGAGCCCGTGTGCGCAGGACGCCTCAGCGAGGCGGTCTGCGCGGCCTCGATGAGCATCTGCTTGCCGGTCTCGGAGAAGTCCGAGGGGATGGCAAGCCCGTCGGTGTCCTCCCCTTCCACGTAATCGTCGATCTTCGCGATGGACGCGAGGCCGACGGAGGTGTTCCACCAGGAGGTGCCAACATCGGCGACCGAGCCGTCGGCGCGCTCGATGACGGGGAGGCCGTCCATCATATCGGCGCCCATACGGTCGCGCAGGGTCTTCGCTACGCCTTGGGCGCGCGTGGCCATACGGGCGCCGAAGGTGGCCTTCTTGACGTAGTTCTGGGCGATCTGCTCGTAGTCGTCGGTCGCGTGGGAACCGATGACCAGCAGAGGCTCCGGCGCGGGCTCTTTATCCGCGGCGTGGAAATGCTTGCCGGACTTCCGGGCAGGCGCATCCTCGGCAGCCGCGAAGTCAACGCGTGCCGGGGCAGGCGCTGGCGCGGCGGCATTAAAGTCCTCCTTCAACGGGATGGGCTGGAAGGCCTGGGCAGGGAACTCGGCATCGGAGCGCCTCTGGTCGCGCGCCATGAGCGAGTGGCACACGACGGCGGAGACGACGCCCGAGACGACGGCACCGGTCAGCACGCCCGCGCCGAAGCAGGCGACGGGGCTGCCGAGCACCGAGGATACGGCCTCGTCGAGCGAGGCGGCGAGGGCGGGCTGCGGAACCAGGATCGCCGCGCCAACGAGACCCGCCGTCACAGCAGGGTTTCTTCTCGTCTTCATGCCCAAAGCACCTCCGCAGTACCGCGGCGGCGAACGTCCTAAATCCTGAATTTGCTGCGTGGGAATCCCCGGGAAGGTCCGGGGCCTTTGCTGCTGCGGTGTGGCTTGATTTAGGTGTGTTTGCCGCTGCAACGTTCAATAGCTTGTTTACTATAGCGCACAAACAAATGCCTTCATGCGCAAAAAAAGGCCAGGCCCTCAACATTCATTTGTCGAGGACCCGGCCGGTCGGTTAGTCGATCCCAGATCAGGCGATGTAGTCGGTCTGTTGGGCCTTCTTTGCGCTCTTGATGAGGAACTCGCGGTTGTCGTTCGTGCCCTTGAGGCCCTTGACGAGGGCGTTCGCGGCGCGCTCAGTGTTGTTCATGTTCGCGAGGATGCGGCGAATGCCCCAGACGAAGGGGCGGTACTCCTCGGGGATGAGCAGGTCCTCGTTGCGCGTGCCGGACGAGACCGGGTCGATGGCCGGGAAGATTCGGCGGTCGGCGAGGTCGCGGTCAAGCTTGAGCTCCATGTTGCCCGTGCCCTTGAACTCCTCGAAAATGACCTCGTCCATCTTGGACCCCGTGTCCACGAGGGCGGAGGCGATGATGGTGAGGGACCCGCCGTTCTCGATGTTGCGCGCAGCGCCGAGGAACTTCTTTGGCGGGTAGAGCGCGGCGGAGTCGACGCCGCCGGAGAGGATGCGGCCGCTCGCGGGGGTCGCGAGGTTGTAGGCGCGGGCGAGGCGGGTGATGGAGTCGAGGACCACCACGACATCCTCCCCCATCTCGACCAGGCGCTTAGCATGCTCGATCACGAGCTCAGAGACGCGGGTGTGGTTGTCCGCCGGCATGTCGAAGGTCGAGGCCACGACCTCGCCCTTGATGGAGCGCTCCATGTCGGTGACCTCCTCGGGGCGCTCGTCGACGAGCAGGCAGAAGAGGTGCACCTCGGGGTTGTTGGCCGCGATGGACTGGCAAATCTTCTTGAGGACGGTCGTCTTGCCGGCCTTCGGGGGGCTGACGATGAGGCCGCGCTGACCCTTGCCGATGGGGCTCACCAGATCGATGGCCCGGCCGGTGATGGAGTCCTTGCCGTGCTCCATGACCAGGCGCTCATTGGGGAAGACCGGCGTCAGGTCGCGGAAGCGGGGCCGGGACTTGACCGACTCGGGCGCCACTCCGTTGACGGAGGTCACCTTGATGAGGGGCGGGTACTTCGCGTTGCCGCGGCCGGGGCCCACCGTTCCGACGACGCGGTCGCCAGGGCGCAGGCCGAGGCTGCGGATCATCTGCTGGTGGACGAAGCAGTCGTCGTCGCCTTTCATGTAGTTGCCCGTGCGCAGCCAGCCGAAGCCCTCGTTTCCGATCTCGAGAACGCCGTCGACGGGGCGGAAGCCCTCGGCGCGGGCGGCGGCCGCATAGACCGCCTCGACGAGCTCGGGCTTGCGCAGGCCGACGTACTCGATCTCGAGCTCAGCGGCCTTCGAGCGCAGGTCCGCGACCTTCATGGCCGCGACATCCTCGAGCGAGAGGGACGGCTCGGCGTTGAAGTCGCGGTTGCGGTTCTTGCGGTTGTTGCGGCGGTTGTTGTTGCGCCCGCCGCCCTGGCCATCGGACCCGCGGTCCGCGTAGCGGTCTTTCTTGCGCTGGTTCTGCAGAGAGCCGTCGGGCTGCTTCTCGGCCTGGGACTGGTCGCGGCGCTCGTCGGACTCGAAGTCACGCTCCGAGTGCCTGCGGTTGCGGCGCCCGCGGCGCGGCTGTTCGGAATCGGCGGGGCGCGCCTCACCTGCCTGCTGGGCGCCGGAGCCCTCGGGGGCGACGGAGTCGAGGGCCTTGGCCCCGGGCACGTCGCCCGGCTCGGAGGAAGCGTGGGTCGCGTCCTGTGCGATACGGTTCAGCTCCTTGATGTCCTTCTTTGTGAAGGGCTCAGAAGCCGGCTCGGAGCCTTCGCCTTCGGCGGCGTCTGCGGGCTTCTGCTTCCTCGGGCGCCCGACGCGGCGCTTCGGCTTCTCGGCGACGGGGACGTCGCCTGCGACAGCAGGGATCTCGCGCGGCGCGGAATCGCTGGAGGCGACGGCCTCAGCGGGCGCGGCATCCCCCGAGGGCACGGCGGTCTGTGCCGACACGGCCTGGGCCTCCGCGGGATCCGCCTTGGGTTTGCGCGCGCGGGCGACGCGGCGGCGCGGCTTCTGCGCGCCCTCAAGAGACGCATCGACGCCATCAGAGGCGGCGGCGCCATCGGCGACCGGTGCCTCGGCCGCGGCGACCTTGCTAGAACGCTTCGTCGACCTGCGAGCCTTCGGAGCGGTCTTCGCGGCAGATGCGGAAGCGGGGTCGTCCGAGGGCTTCCCCGCAGCTTCGCCGGAGAGCTTGCCCTCCCCCGAATCAGCGCGAGCGGCGGCGCCGGAACCTTCGGGGGCGCCCTCAGTCAGCTCCGCCTGCTTCTTTGCCGTGCGGCGAACCCGACGCTTGGGGGCCGGATTCTGCTCGTCGGCGGGCTCTGCCGAGACGGTCTTCTCTTCTGTCATGTAGTACCTCTCTGTATTTGCGCGGCCAAGGTCACGGCAGGCCGCAATGCCGATATTGAGTCAAGATAAGAGACAGCCGAATTCGGATCAAAGCCCGAGAGAGTATGTAGGGTGAGATCACGGCGCAACATGCGCGACTGCTTTGTTGCGACTATAGCAGCAAGAACGCTCGGAAGCAAACGAAAATGAGTTAATTTGCTATGCGCCGACTCATGAATCGGGGCTGTCGGAGATTAATCCCCCGACAGCCCCGGACAGGCTCCGTTTTCTTGTTTGTGCCCCTCGGTCGGCTGCGGCCGCGCGACCTCAAGCACGTGGCCGCGAGAAGAGCGCTAATTCCTCGGCTTGCGGACCTTGCGGCGCACGATGACGGACTCGATGACCTGCTTCATCTGCTCAGCCCGGTCGCGCCCGGCCTCGGTCAAGGCGACGCTCGTCGTATGCTGCTTGCCCGACTCGCGCCGGCGCTCGACGAGGCCCTGCTCGGCGAGGGAGGACACGCTCATCGAGACCGTCGGCTGCAGAAGCCCGAGTACATCGACGAGCTGCATGATGGTGAGCTCATCGGCCTCCGCAGAGTAAAGGCCCAAAAGAACCAGGTCGCCCGCCTTGCAGAAAATGGACCCCATGGCATCGACGTACTTGCAGATCCTCTCGGCCGAGGTCCTCGAGAGC
>NZ_DAWEMK010000033.1:15992-17721 GCF_052362415.1 Paratractidigestivibacter sp.
GCGCCTTGCCGGTGGGAATCTGGGTCCTGGTGAGGCCGGCGAGGCGCATAACCTCGGCACGGCCCTTCTCGGAGATCCCGCAGACGACGTTGCGGCGGTCGGTATCCCCCTCGCCGCGCTCGATGAACCCGAGGCCCGAAAGATGGTTCGTGCGGTGGGTCATCGTCGGGCGCAGGGCGCTCTGGTACTCGGCGATCGCGGAGGTCTTGAGCGTCGTGTCGGCCATGCTGAGCCGGCAGAGAATGGCGAACTCCTCGAACGTCAGCCTCTTGTCGGACTCTACTTTCTGGCGGACGACGTTGTACGCCCTGCGGACCGACATGTACTCGCGAAGATCCATTATCTACCCCTGAAAATCGAACTTTGATGCCATGCAGCGGACGCGGGGCCGAAACCCGGAGCCGCTCACAGCCGCGATTATACGAAACGTGCACGGGACTTCAAATTGTCCCCGTGCACGTTACATAAAATAGAAATATAAATCACTGAAGGTATGCGCGGCTGGCGGCGAGTAGCCGCCGGCCGCGCACCCCGAAACCCGGGCGAGGCCTTACATGACCTGCGGTGCCGTGACACCGATCATGTTGAGCGTGAGCGCGAGCACGCGACGGCACGCGTCGACCGCGGCGAGGCGCGCGTGCGAGAGGCCCTCGTCCAGCGGACGGCCCGCGCCGGGGATGACCTGGCACGCGGCGTAGAACGAGTGGAAGTGCCCCGCGAGGTCCTCGGCGTAGTGGGTGAGGCGGAACGGGGCGCGGTCGCGGGCGCAGGACTCGACGAGCCCGGGGAGCTCCGCGAGCTTGCGGGCGAGCGCCGCCTCGGTCGGGTCGGTCAGAAGCCCGAGGTCGCAGTTCTCGCCGACGGCGCGGCGGGCGACCTCGTCCATACCGAGCTTCGCGGCCTCATCGGCGTCGACGCCGGCGGCGCGGCGCAGGATGGAGCAGATGCGGGCGTGCGCGTACTGGACGTAATAGACGGGGTTCGTGTTGTCCTGGCGCTTAACGGCCTCGATGTCGAAGTCGATCATCTGGTTGTTCGACTTGGCGACGAGCGTGTAGCGCGTGGCGTCGGCGCCGACCTCCTCCAAAAGCTCGTCGAAGGCGACCATGGTGCCCTTGCGCTTGCTCATGCGCACCGGCACGCCGTCGCGCAGGAGGTTCACGAGCTGGCCGAGGACGACCTCGAACTGATCGGGGTAGCCGAGCGCCTCGCAGACGGACTGGATGCGCTTGATGTAGCCGTGATGGTCGGCGCCCCACAGGTCGATGACGTGGTCGACGCGCTGGAACTTGTTCCAGTGATAAGCGACGTCGGAGGCGAAATAGGTGTACTCGCCGTTGGTCTTTATGAGGACGCGGTCCTTATCGTCGCCGAAATCGGTCGAACGGAACCACAGGGCTCCCGCCTCGTCGCGGAAGAGGTAGCCGAGCTCGTCGAGCTTGGCGAGGGCGCGGTCGACGGCGGAGGTGCCGTCCGGGCCCTTCTCGTAGAGGCTGCGCTCGGAGAACCAGACGTCGAAGTCGCAGCGGGCCTTATGGCAGGTCTCGCGGATGGACTCGAGCATCATCTTGTAGCCGCGCTCGCGGAAGGAGGCGCAGCGCTCGTCCTCGGTCGCCCCCGCGAGGGCATCGCCATCGGAGGCGACGAAGCGCGCCGCGAGGTCGACGATGTAGTCGCCCGCGTAGGCGTTGCCGCCGAGGGCCTCGTTGAAGGCGTCGGTGTAGGGGTG
>NZ_DAWEMK010000034.1:0-17383 GCF_052362415.1 Paratractidigestivibacter sp.
GCGCGGCGGCGAGGATCCGCGCAATATCGTTGGCCTGCACGTTCTTTATACTCGCGTCGCTCGAGCCCTTGATGTCGCACTCGGCGATGACGTCCCACAGCGCGATGCCGTGCGAAAGGAGCATCTCCCGCTTCTGGGGGATGGACTCAGGTTCCGCGCAACCCTCGCATCCGGCGATCACGCGCCAGAAGCGGTTCTGCGGGTTGCCGTAGTAGAACTCGTTCTGCCGGCTCTTTACGGAAGGGAACGACCCCAGAACGAGAACGCGCGAGCGCTCGTCGTAGATGGGGTCGAAACCGTGCGATATGTGCTGGTACTGAGCTGCCATGGGGACGATTCTAACGCAGCGGCTCCGCCCAAGGCCCGGGCGATCGACTATCGCCGCGTGCCGAAGATTCCGCGGATGATCTGGTTGGCTGCGGTGCGGCCCGCGGAGGTGAGCACGCTCGCGGCGGCGCGGGTCATCGCGTCGAGCTGCTTCTGGCGCTCCTTGGCCGCCTTCTCCGCGGCTTTCTCGGCCTCCTTCTGCTGCCTCGCGGCCTCCTGCTCGGCCAGGCGCTGCTGACGCGCGGCTTCCTTCTCGGCCTTCGCTTGGGCGGCGGCCTGCTGCTTGGCGAACTCTGCCTTCTGGGCCTCGAGCTCGGCGCGCTCCTTGGCGAGCTGCTCGGCGGCGGCGTTCTCCTGCTGCTCGCCGAGGATCAGCTCGTAGGCGCTCTCGCGGTCGATGGCGCTGCCGTACTTCTCCATGAGCGCGGACTGTCCGGCGACGGCGGCGGCCTTTGCCTCGTCGCTGGCGGCCGCCATCAGGCATTGCGGCGGGAGGATCTTCGCGTTCTCGACGATCGAGGGCTTGCCGTCCTCGTCGAGGAAGCTCACGAGCGCCTCGCCCGTGCCGAGCTCCATGATGGCGACCTCACTCTTGAACTTGGGGTTCTTGCGGAAGGCGGCTGCAGCGGCCTTGACGGCCTTCTGCTCGGCGGGGGTGTAGGCGCGCAGGCCGTGCTGGACGCGGTTGGAGAGCTGGGCCAAGACCTCGTCGGGGATGTCGCTCGGGGACTGCGAGATAAAGTACACGCCGACGCCCTTGGAACGGATGAGCTTGACGACCTGGATGATCTTGTTCAGCAGCTCGGAGGGCATGTCCTTAAACAGGAGGTGCGCCTCGTCAAAGAAGAACACGAACTTGGGCTTTTCCATGTCGCCCACCTCGGGGAGCTTCTCAAAGAGGTCCGAGAGCATCCAGAGCAGGAACATCGAGTAGATCTGCGGCTGCTGGACGAGCTTGGTCGCGTCGAGGATGTTGATGTAGCCCTCGCCGTTCTCGTCGCAGGCGAACCAGTCGGAGAGCTCGAGCGCGGGCTCGCCGAAGAACACGTCGCCGCCCTGGTCCTCGACGGCGATGAGCGCGCGTAGGATGGCGCCGACGGACTGCGCCGAGACGTTGCCGTAGGTCGTCGTGTACTCCTTAGCGTGCTCGCTCACGTAGGTGAGCATTGCGCGGAGGTCCTTCATGTCGATGAGCAGCAGCTGGCGGTCGTCGGCGATGCGGAACACGATGTTGAGCACGCCTTCCTGGACCTTCGTGAGACCGAGCAGGCGGGCGAGCAGGGTCGGGCCCATATCCGAGACCGTGACGCGGACGGGGACGCCGCCGATGCCGTCCATGCTCCAGAAGCGCGCCGGGCAGCCTTTGTAGGTAAAGCCCTCGAGGCCGAACTTGGCGATGCGCTTCTGCATGCCCTCGGAGTCGACGCCCGCCTGGCACATGCCGCTGACGTCGCCCTTGACGTCGGCCATAAAGACGGGGACGCCCGCCTGCGAGAAGCCCTCCGCCATGAGCTTGAGCGTGACCGTCTTGCCCGTGCCGGAGGCGCCGGCGATGAGGCCGTGGCGGTTGGCTTGATTAAGGAGCAGGTAGCAGGGGTTGTCGCCCTGGGCCATCCAGATTTTGTTGTCCTGAAGCACGGTTCCTCCTTGCGCTCGGCAAAAAACTACCTCATTCTACCAGCGGGTTTATTATGTCCGGGAAGAAGGCGTGGGTGGGCTCAATCATCGATTGAGCGGTATGCGGAAGCTCCGCGCCGACCGCTTATGGCCGCCGGTGGACCGCCTTGGCACCGAGGCGATCCGTCGGCAAGGCGAGGAAGGAGATGCGGTGCGCTACACCGTCGTGTGCGTGGGCAAGCTCAAAGAGAAGTTCTGGGTCGCGGCATGCGCCGAGTACGTCAAGCGGCTCAGGGCGTACGCCAAGGTCGAGGTGCGCGAGGTCGCAGACGTCGACCCGGCGCGCGCGGGAGGCGTCGAAGCGGCGCGGAGGCGCGAGGGTGCGGCGATCCTCGGCGCCATCGGGCCGCGGACGCATGTCATCCTGCTCGCCATCGAGGGCAAGGAGCGCTCGAGCGAGGATTTCTCGCGCCGGCTCGACGAGCTCGCGCTTGGCGGGAAGAGCGACATCGCCTTCGTCATCGGCGGCTCGGACGGCGTGAGCGATGAGGTCCGGGCGCGCGCCGACGAGACGCTGAGCTTCGGTCCGATCACGCTGCCGCATAACCTCGCGCGCGTCGTGCTTTTGGAGCAGGTGTACCGCGCATGCAAGATTTCGCGCGGAGAACCGTATCACAAGTAAAGCTAGCTGCGGATTTCTGCTAGAGTTGGGCAGTTAACTCGTAGTCTTCGCGCGGCTTGGCACCGCGCATCCGCATGAAAGCAGGTAGACCATGGCTCTCGCCGGACGTCAGATCAGGCAGCTCCGCAGCCTCGCGCACCACCTCGAGCCCGCCGTTATCGTGGGCAAGTCCAACGTGACCGAGAACACCGTCGAGCAGGCGAGCGAGTACCTCGAGAAGCACGAGCTCATCAAGTGCTCCGTGCTCGACACCTCCGCGCTCTCCACGCGCGAGGCCGCAGAAGAGCTCGCTGAGCACCTCGGCGCCGAGGTCGTGCAGGTCATCGGCCGTAAGTTCACCCTGTACCGCGAGAGCTCGCGCGAGGGCGTTCAGAAGATCCAGCTCGACTAGCGCCATGGCGCGCAGGTCGGCATCGGAGAGCGCGAAGACCGTTGAGCTGCGCCGAGACGAGCGCGGGCTCGCGCTCGTGGGCGGCGGCATGGAGCTTCTCGGGGACTTCACGCGGATGCTGCCGCGCCTGCGCACAGACCGGTTGGGCCGCGAGCTGCTCGTTCGCGCGGCGCGCGTCCGCGGCGCCGAGGAGCCGACGGCCATCGACTGCACAGCGGGCCTCGGCGAGGACTCGCTGCTCCTCGCGGCGGCGGGGTTCCGCGTGACGCTCTTTGAGCGCGACGAGACGATCTGCGCGCTGCTCGCCGACGCTATGGAGCGGGCGGCGAATGAGCCGCAGCTCAAGGATATCGTTGAGCGCATGACGCTCGTGGGCGGGGACAGCATCGCCGGTCTGGCGGAGCTCGGCTTTGCGCCCGATGTCGTCTACCTGGACCCGATGTTTCCCGGGCGCACCAAGTCCGCTGCGGTCAAAAAGAAATTCCAGCTGCTCCATCACCTTGAGCAGCCATGCGAGGAGGAGAACGAGCTGGTCGCCGCCGCGCTCGCCGCGTCCCCGCGCAAGGTCGTGATCAAGCGCCCGGCCAAAGGTCCTCAGCTCGCGGGCATCAAGCCGAGCTATTCGATTTCCGGCAAGGCCGTGCGCTACGACGTGCTCGTGCCGCCGAGGCAGACGGAAGGGTAGGGGTCGCCATGGCGAAGATCGTGAACACCTTCGATGTCGAGGCCTGCAACAAAGAGCTCGCCGCCGCGGGGCTGAGCACGCGCATCCATCTGCACGACGCATGCGGCGGGCAGTTCTTCAGCTGGGACTCGCTGGGGGAGCGCGACGGCGAGGTGCGCGAGGCGATCGCGAGGTTCTTCTCGTCGCGCGGTATCCAGCCGACGTTCAACGATGACCCATCGTTCTACGTACTTTAGCGCCCCGCTTTGTGCGTGAGGTGCCAGCCCTCGCAAGTCAAACGTGCGATCTCGCAGGCGGCGCGTCCGCCGGAATCAAAAATGTTGTTGCTTAAGTGTGTATAGCGTATATATACTGTGCTTAACAGATATACACACCTAAGGACCGGGTATGGACATCATCCTCTCTAACTCAAGCGATAAGCCCATCTACGAGCAGATATCCTCCCAGATTCGCTCGCAGATCCTTTCGGGTGCGCTCGCGGCGGGTGAGCGCCTGCCGTCGATTCGAGCCTTGGCGGATGGCTTGGGCGTATCCGTCATCACCACAAAGCGCGCCTACTCGGACCTCGAGGCGGAGGGGCTCATCGCGACCGTCCAAGGTAAGGGCACCTTTGTGGCCGAAACGAGCAACGAGCTTTTGCGCGAGCAGCGCATGCGGCATGTGGAGCAACTCGTGGGCCGGGCAGCGAACGAAGCCGCTGAGCTCGGGCTTTCGCGCGCGGAGCTCCACGACATGGTCGATCTTATGGCGCCTTCGGGCCTCAAGTAGAGAGGGGATGGAACATGACGAACCTGCTGGAAATGAAGGGCGTAAGTCGGCGCGTGAGCGACTCGTTCTCCCTCGGCGGCATAGACCTCGCCGTGGGCGCGGGCGAGGTCGTCGGCCTCGTGGGCACCAACGGCGCGGGCAAGACCACCACGCTTCGCGCCGCCTTGGGGCTCCTCCACACGGACTCGGGCTCGATACGGCTTTTTGGGCAGCCGTTCGGTCCTGGCTGCAAGGCGCCTGTCCAGCGAGAGGCGCGTTCACGCGTTGGCATGGTGCTCGACGCCTGTCCGTTCCCGCGCGACCACACGGTTTCCCAGGTCGTGGCCTGCGTGGCCCCCGCGTACTCCAACTGGGACCAGGCGACCTTCGATGACCTCACGGCGCGAGCGGGGATCCTCCCCAAAACCAAGGTCCGCGACCTCTCCCGCGGCATGGGCATGAAGCTGCAGCTGGCGGTTGCCCTCTCGCACGGCGCGGAGCTGCTGGTCCTTGACGAGGCTACGGCGGGCCTCGACCCCATCGCGCGCGACGAGGTCCTCGACCAGCTGCGGGCCTTCGCGAGCGCGGGCGACGATGGGCAGGGGCGCGGCGCTGCCCATGGCGTTCTGCTCTCGAGCCACATCACGAGCGACCTCGAGCGCATTGCGGATCGCGTGGTCGCCATCGATGCGGGGCGCATCGCGTTCGACGTGCCGCGCGAGGACATCACCGATACTGCGGGCATCGCGCACTGCGCCTCCTCTCGGGCGAGCGAGGTCCTCTCCTGCGTCGACGATGCGCGCCTGCTGCGCCGCGAGTATGGCTGCGACGTTCTGGTGCCCAACCGCTTCGAGTTCGCCGAGGCGTTCCCGGACGTCGCCTGCGACCATGCGAGCGTGGACGAGTACCTGCACTTCTTCCTGAAGGGAGAGACCCGATGAAGACCGCCATCATTTGCGACATCAAGACGCTTGTGCCCTTCCTGCCCTCGATCGGCATCACCCTCGTGGCAGTCTGCGCGTTCCTCACGCTTGGCGGGAGCGGGCTTTCCGCGGTGGGAAGCGTCGCCGTCATGATGGTCCTGCTCTGCATGTTCTCGCTCACCGGCTACGACGACCAGGGCGGCTGGGGAAGGTTCCGCGCCACGATGCCGTTCTCGCGCAGGGAGGTCGTCGTGGGGCGCTACCTGGCCGTCCTCCTGCTCGGGCTCGTTGGCATCGCGCTGGCGGTCGTGCTCGGCGGCGCCTTCCAAGCGCTGTTCGGCGCGCCGCTGGGGACGCGGACGGACGCGCCTGGCGTGGCCGAGCTGGTTGCGTCGTCGGTCGCCTCGCTCGCGTGCGGCCTGGTGATATGCGCCGTGGCGATGCCTTTCTCGGTGAAGTTCGGGGCCATGAGGGGCATGCGCTTCTTTGCCTGCGCCGTGGCGATCGTCATTTCCGTTGGGGTGGCGTTGGGCATCGGCGCCATGTCGCCCGGTGTGCTCGCGGGTATCGTGCGCTGGGTCGACGAGAACCTGCTCATGTGCCTTGCCGGCATCGTGGCGTTCTCCTTGGCCCTGTACGCCGCGAGCTGCGCCGTGAGCCTTGGGATCTACGAGAAGAAGGACCTCTAGCGCCATGGGCGCGGCGGGGCGCCCGGCCGACAAACATCCCCTCCATCAAACACGCCCGCCAAGCATGCCACAGCCGAAAACCTCCCCGCACCAAAAGGCCCCGCAACTCATAAGAGCTGCGGGGCCTTTGCTATGCAGGAGGCGTCGGATTACATGCGCTCGTGGCAGGTACGGGCGATGACGTCGAGCTGCTGCTCGCGGGTGAGGTCGATGAACTTCACGGCGTAGCCGGAGACTCGGATGGTGAAGTTGGCGTACTCGGGCTTCTCGGGGTGCTCCATGGCGTCCTTGAGCTTCTCGACGCCGAAGACGTTGACGTTCAGGTGGTGAGCGCCGTTGGCGAAGTAGCCGTCGAGGACGTTGACGAGGTTGGCGGTGCGCTGCTCGTCGTCGTTGCCCAGGGCAGACGGGTTGATGGTCTGTGTGTTGGAGATGCCGTCGAGGGCGTACTCGTAGGGGAGCTTGGCCACGGAGTTGAGGGAGGCCAGAAGGCCGCTCTGCTCAGCGCCGTAGGCGGGGTTGGCGCCCGGGGCGAACGGGGTGAACGCCTTGCGGCCGTCGGGGGTGCCGCCGGTGGCCTTGCCGTAGACCACGTTGGAGGTGATCGTCAGGATCGAGGTCGTGGGCTCGGAGTTGCGGTCGGTGTGGTGCTTGGCGATCTTGGCCATGAAGGTCTTGAGCAGCCAGACGGCGATGTCGTCGGCGCGGTCGTCGTCGTTGCCGTACTTGGGGAAGTCGCCCTCGACCTCGTAGTCGACGACGATGCCCTGCTCGTCGCGGACGGTCTTGACCTTGGCGTACTTCATGGCGCTGATGGAGTCGACGACGTGGGAGAAGCCGGCGATACCGGTCGCGAAGGTGCGGCGCACGTTGGTGTCGATGAGGGCCATCTCGGCGGCCTCGTAGTAGTACTTGTCGTGCATGTACTGGATGAGGTTCAGGATGTTGACGTAGAGGTCGGCGAGCCAGTCCATCATGAGGTCGAACTTGTGCATGACCTCGTTGTAGTCGAGGTACTCGCTGGTGATGGGCGCGTACTCAGGGCCGACCTGCATGTGGTTGCCCTGCTTGTCCATGAACTTCTCGTCCTTGCCGCCGTTGATGGCGTAGTTCAGGCACTTGGCGAGGTTGGCGCGGGCGCCGAAGAACTGCATCTCCTTGCCGGTCTCGGTGGCAGAGACGCAGCAGCAGATGGAGTAGTCGTCGCCCCAGACCGGACGCATGACGTCGTCGTTCTCGTACTGGATCGAGGACGTGGTGACCGAGATCTTTGCCGCGTACTTGCGGAAGTTCTCCTGCAGGCGCTTGCTGTAGAGGACGGTGAGGTTCGGCTCGGGGGCCGGGCCCATGTTCTCGAGCGTGTGCAGGAAGCGGTAGTCGTTCTTGGTCACGAGGCTGCGGCCGTCCTGGCCGAGGCCGGCGACCTCGAGCGTCGCCCAGACCGGGTCGCCCGAGAAGAGTGCCTGGTAAGAAGGAATGCGGGCGAACTTGACCATGCGGAGCTTGAGGACGAGGTGGTCGATGAGCTCCTGGGCCTCGGACTCGGTGATCTTGCCGGCCTCGAGGTCGCGCTGGATGTAGATGTCCAGGAAGGTGGAGACGCGGCCCACGGACATGGCGGCGCCGTTCTGGGTCTTGATGGCGGCGAGGTAGCCGAAATAGAGCCACTGGACGGCCTCGTGGGCGTCGCGGGCGGGCTGCGAGATGTCGTAGCCGTAGATCTCGGCCATCTTCTTCATGCCCTGGAGGGCGCGGATCTGGTCGGCGAGCTCCTCGCGCTGGCGGATGACGTCGTCGGTCATGGTGCCGTCGCCGCAGTTGAGCTGGTCGGCCTTCTTGCCGGCGATGAGGCGGTCGACGCCGTAGAGGGCCACGCGGCGGTAGTCGCCGACGATGCGGCCGCGGCCGTAGGTGTCGGGAAGGCCGGTGATGACGTGGGAGTGGCGGGCGGCGCGCATCTCGGGGGTGTAGGCGTCGAAGACGGCCTGGTTGTGGGTCTTGTGGTACTCGTTGAAGATCTGGTTGAACTTGTCGTTCACGTGGAAGCCGTAGTTCTCGGCCGCCTGCTGGGCCATCTTGATGCCGCCGTAGGGCATGAAGGCGCGCTTGAGGGGCTTGTCGGTCTGGAGGCCGACGACCTTCTCGAGGTCCTTGGTGCCCTCGCCGATGTAGCCCGGGCCATAGGCGGTCAGGCCAGAGACGACCTCGGTCTCGCACTCGAGGACGCCGTCGTGGGCGCGCTCCTCGGCTTGGAGCTCCTGGACCTTGCCCCAGAGCTCGTTGGTGGCGTTGGTCGGGCCGGCGAGGAACGAGTCGTCGCCGTCGTAGGGGGTGTAGTTGTTCTGGATGAAGTCACGGACGTTGATGTCGTCCACCCAGTGACCGCCGGTAAAGCCGGTCCATTCGTCGCGAAGCTGCATTGTCATGCCTCCTTTTGTTCGGCGCGTTGGCCCTGAGCCGGGGCCGTGGCGCGTTTAATGACTTGAAGTCGGTGGTGGTGCGGTGGTGCGTGGTGACGCTATATCTCCAGCTCGCCGCGCAGGATCTGCTGCGCCCGCGCGGTGCGCTCCGGGGTCGGGGGCTCGACGCCCTCGAGCCGGTAGGGGATGCCGAGCTCCTCCCATTTGAAGACGCCGAGGGTGTGGTAGGGGAGCACCTCGACGCGCTTGACGGCGTCGCCGAGGCCCGCGATGAAGTCGCGTGTCCGGCGCAGGTAGTCGTCGACGTCGGTGACGCCCGGCACGAGGACGTGGCGGATCCACAGGGGCTGCTCGCGCTGCGCGAGGTAGCGCAGGCAGTCGAGGATGTTCTCGTTGCCGCGCCCGGTGAGGGCGAGGTGCTCGGCGGGGTCGATGTGCTTGATGTCCGCCATCACGAGGTCGCAGTCGTCCATGAGCTGGTCGAACTTCTGGAGCCAGGCGGGCTCGCACGTGAAGGGCGCGAGGCTCGTGTCCAGGCAGGTGTTGATGCCGCGGGCGTGCGCCTTCCGGAAGAGCTCGAGGACGAAGTCGAGCTGGCAGAGCGCCTCGCCGCCGCTGACGGTGATGCCACCCTCGGGGCCCCAGTAGCTGCGGTAGCGCTCGGCCTGGTCGAGGAGCTCGTCGGCACCTCGGAGCTCGCCGCCCTTGCCGGCCCAGGTGTCCGGGTTGTGGCAGTAGGCGCAGCGCATCGGGCAGCCCTTGAGGAAGATGAGGAAGCGGACGCCGGGGCCGTCTGCCGAGCCGAATGACTCGATCGAGTGGATGTTCCCCTGCATGCGCGCCTCCTCGTTCGGATTGCCTGCTTCGCGACGATTGCGAACGGTAGCAAATCTAACGAGGGACGCTTCAGCGTTCCTTGACTGGAATCAAGTAACGAGAAATTCGCGTTTTCAGGCGGTGAACGGTCGGTTTGTGCCGGCAAACGGTATGCCGCGGCCGGCGATGAGCCGCGCGGGGCCCGCGGGCAACGAAGCGCGGCGCGGGGCCTATGGACGCGAAATCGCCCTCAGCCCCTCGTGGTCCACGACGAGGATCCGCCCGCGGCCGGGGCGCTCGATCAGCCCCTCGCGCGCGAAGCGGGCGATGTTGCGGCTGACGGTCTCGGGGCGCAGGCCCACGCTCGCGGCGATGTCCTCGAGCTTGAGGCGGATCTCGGGGCCGGCGCAGCGCTGGTCGCGCGCGAGCAGGTACTTGGCGAGCCGCTGGCGCGGGTCGCGGATGGAGAGCATCAAGATCCTCTCTTCCGCCTCGTCGAGCTCGGTCGTGATCATGCGGATCAGCCCCAGCGCCACGTCGGGGTGGTTGGAGAGGAGCGCCTCGAAGTCCGCGCGGTGGATCCGGCACAGGCGCACCGGCGCGAGGCACTCGACGGAGTAGCGGTAGACGTGGTCGGCGGTGAACATCCCGTGCCAGAGCGCCTGGCCGTCGTGAAGCACGTCGAGGACGTATTCCTCTCCGTCCGAGTTCACGCGGAACGTCTTTATGCGGCCCGAGCGCACGACGATGATCGACTCGATGGGGTCGCCCTCGTGGACGATGATGTCGCCCTCGGCGTGCGCGGTATGCCGCGAGCAGGCCAAAAGCTCGCGCTTGGCGTCGGCGGGCAGGTCGGCAAAGAGGCGGATGTTGTCCATGCAGGAGCTCCCCGCGCGGGAGAACGCGCAGTCGTGCCCTGCGCCCGCGCACACGCGCTCGGTCTGGATGGGTTCGCTCATCTTCGCCCCTCTCGACGCCCGACCCACCCATTATCGCGCATCGCCCGTCCCGCGCGCACAAAGAAGGCCGCCGCCCGCGGGCTGCGGACGACGGCCGGGTATGCCGGGCGCATGGGCGAGCGGGCAGCTCAGGTCCTACTCGTCGCGCTCCCAGGTGGTAAGAAGCGCGTCGAGCTGGGCCTCGATGGAGGCGCGGTCCATGTGGCGGCCGATGATGCAGAGTTTGGTCTCGCGGTCGCCGACCTCGGGGTCCCAGGTGTCGAGGATCTCGGGAGTCTCGGCCAGGATCTGCTTCTTTTCCTCCTCGGGCGCGGAGTCGACAAAGAGGCCGTTCTCCGAGAGGCGCATCTGGTGGCCGGCCTGCTCAAAGAGGTAGCACATGTCGGTGTTCAGGGTCGTCCAGACGCAGCCCTTGGCGCGCACGACCTCGTCGGGCCAGTTGTACTCGACGTAGCGCTGGAACGCCTCGTGGTCGAAGGGCTGGCGGCGGTGGTAGACGAAGGTCTGGATGTCGTACTCGAGGACCTCGGGGTCGTCGTGTTCCTCGGGGTGCTCCATGGCCTCGATCCAGGCGGCGGAGTTGTAGGCCTTCATGAAGTCGAAGCGGTCGGTGTCCAGGATCTGGTCCATGGGGACCTCGCCCTGCTCGGCCTCGACGATGACGGCGTCCTTCTGGAGGCTGCGGACGATGGCCTTGAGCTCCTGGAGCTGCTCGGGCGTGACGGTGTCCGTCTTGTTGAGGATGAGCGTGGAGCAGAACTCGATCTGCGAGATGATGAGCGCCTCGATGTCGTCCTCGTCGATGTCGTCGGCCAGAAGGTCGCGTCCGCCGTGGAACTCGTCGTACATGCGCGCGCAGTCGACGACGGCGACGATGTTGTCGAGCGCGAGCTTGGGCTCGCCGCCGGCCTTCTCCTCGTCGCAGAAGGCGCTGATGGTGTAGGCGATGGGCACGGGCTCGCAGATGCCGGAGGCCTCAATGATGATGTAGTCGAAGTCGCCGGAGTCGGCCAGGGTCGAGAGCTGGTTGGCGAGGTCGTCGGCCAGCGTGCAGCAGATGCAGCCGTTGGTCAGCGGGATGATGTCCTCGGCCTCGGTGAGGCCGCCGTCGCGGATGAGGCTCGCGTCGACGTTGACCTCGCCGATGTCGTTGACGATGACCGCGGCGCGGATGCCGCCGTCGTTTCCGAGGATGTGGTTGAGCAGCGTGGTCTTGCCGGCGCCGAGGTAGCCGGTGAGCATCACGATCTTCACGGGTTTGTTCGCGGGCATGTGCCCTCCTTCGGGTAAAGAAGCCATAACGGCTTTATGGTACCCCGAAGCGCCGCGCGCCTTGAATGACGAAAAGGGACAGTCCCTTTTCGTCATTTTTAGTGCACGAAGAGGTGGATGAAGGGGCGCTTCCAGTCGGCGTGGGGCGCGTAACGGAACGGCGCGTCAAAGAAGGTGGCCTTGCTGATCACGGACTTCTCGTGCGTGAAGGTCTCGAAGCTCTTGCGCCCGTGGTAGCTGCCCATGCCGGAGGCGCCCATGCCGCCGAAGCCCATGTGACTCGTGGCGAGGTGCATGATGCAGTCGTTGACGCAGCCGCCGCCGAAGGGGACCTCGACGGTCACGCGGCGCTGGGCCGCGCGGTCCTCGCTAAAGAGGTAGCAGGCCAAAGGCGTCGGGCGCGAGCGGACGAAGTCGATGACCTCGTCGAGCGCGCGGTAGCTGATCACGGGCAGCACGGGCCCGAAGATCTCCTCGCCCATGACGGCGTCGCCTGCGGTCACGCCGCGCATGACGGTGGGCGCGATTTTGAGCGAGGCCTCGTCCGACTCGCCGCCGAGGACGACCTTGGCCGGGTCGATGAGGCCGCGGACGCGGTCGAAGTGCTTGCGGTTGATCATCTTGCCGTATTCGGGGTTGGAAAGAGGGGCATCCCCGAGCTGGCGCTCGACGGCGCGGGCGAGCTCGGAGAGGAACGCCTCCTCCACGCGCTCGTCCACGAGCAGGTAGTCGGGCGCCACGCAGGTCTGCCCGACGTTCAGCCACTTGCCGAAGGCGATGCGCTCGGCCGCCACGCGCAGGTTGGCCGTGGCGTCGACGATGCACGGGCTCTTTCCGCCGAGCTCGAGCGTGACGGGGGTCAGGTGCTCGGACGCGCGGCTCATGACGAGCTTGCCCACCGTGACGCCGCCAGTGAAGAAGATGTAGTCCCAGGCCTCGTCCAGAAGCGCGGTGTTCTCCGCGCGGCCGCCCTCGACGACCGCCACGAGCTCGGGGCCGAAGGCCTCCTCGCAAATGCGCCGCAGTTCAGCGGAGGAGGCGGGCGCGTAGGCGGAGGGCTTGATGACGACGGTGTTGCCCGCCGCGAGGGCGCCGGCGAGGGGCTCCAAGGTCAGGAGGAAGGGGTAGTTCCACGGTGCCATGACGAGCGTGACGCCATAGGGCACGCGCTCGACGTGCGCCGAGGAGATGGCGTTGGCGAGGTCGACGGGGCGCAGGTGGCGGCCGGCCCAGCGGCCCACGTGCGAGATCTGGTGGCGGATCTCGGCGAGCGAAAGGCCGGTCTCGCACATGTAGCTCTCGTCCGGGGACTTGCCGAGGTCGGCTGCGAGCGCGTCGGCGATGGCGCCCTCGTGCGCGGAGACGACGTCGTAGAGGCGGCGCAGCGCCGCCTTGCGCGCGGCGACCGGCAGCGTGGCGTTCGAGCGGAAGTGCGCGCGCTGGCGCTCGACGATGGCGTGGACCTGGCTGGCTTCCATGGGCTTCTTTCCTCCTGAGGCGACGGTGCGGCGGCGTGATGGTGCTGCGCGGCGGCGTGGCGCGACGGTGCGGCGGGCCTTCCGCCTCACATCAATTCAACGATAAGGCAAGAAGGGCGCCGCGCCGATGTCCTACGCGAGGGCGCAGGCGGGGGCGTAGCCGGCGACGACGCGGTACATGTGGGCGAGCTCGGCGGCGTCCCACAGGACGGGGACGGGGTAGAGCGGGTTGGACTCGGCGTCGGCGAAGGCGGCCATCGCGGGGATGTCCTCCTCGCGGATGCAGTCGAGGTGCTCGGGGATGCCCATCCGGGCGTTCATGCCCTCGACCCAGTCGATGAAGTCGGCGCCGGTCCGGCCGATGCCGGCGGCCTGGGCGAGCTCAGCGAGCTTGGGCTCGGCGGCTGCGCCGTAGGCGCGCAGGACGTGGGGGAGGGTAACGGCGTTCGCGAGGCCGTGCGGCGTGCCGTAGCGGCCGCCCAGGCTGTGCGCGATGCCGTGGACGTAGCCCACGTAGCTGCGGGTGAAGGCGATGCCCGCCTTGTAGGCGGCGGTGAGCATGTTGCGGCGCGCCTCCTCGTCGTCGCCGTGCGCGTAGGCCTGGTAGAGGTTGTCGTGGATGAGCCGGACGGCCTCGACGGCGGCGGCGCGCGTGTAGGCGTTCGTGCTGCGGCCGATGTATGCCTCGACGGCGTGCGTGAGCGCGTCCATGCCGGTCGTCGCGGTGATCGACGCAGGGAGGCCCAGGGTGAGGCGCGGGTCGTGGACGGCGTAGCGCGGGATGAGCACGAAGTCGTTGATGGGGTACTTGTGGTGCGTGGCGCTGTCGGTGATCACGGCGGCGAGGGTGACCTCGGAGCCGGTGCCGGCGGTGGTGGGCACGGCCACGAGCAGCGGCAGGCGGCGGTGCACGCGCAAAAGTCCGCGCATCTTGTTCACGGGTTTGTGGGGCTGGGCGACGCGCGCGCCCACGCCCTTTGCGCAGTCCATGGCCGAGCCGCCGCCGAAGCCGATGATCGCCTGGCAGCCGCCCTCGCTAAAGAGCGCGGCGGCCTCCTCGACGTTATCCACGGTTGGGTTGGCGACGGTCTTGCTGTAGACGGAGACGCGGATACCCGCGGCGGCGAGTGACTCCTCGAGCCCCTTCGTGAGGCCGAGCCGGGCGATGCCGGGGTCGGTGACCAGCAGCGCGGACGTGATGCCCTTTGCGGCAAAGACGGGCGTCACGCCCTCGACCGAGCCCAGGATCTGCGGCTCGGTGTAGGGCAGGACGGGCAGGGCGATGCGGAAGGCGGTCTGGTAGGCGCGGCACCAGAGCTGGCGAAGCGGGTTCACGAAGGAGGGCTCCTCTCGTTGACGACTCAACGGTGCAGCATTGTAGGCGAGAAGCCCGTTGACTCGTCAACTTTACACAATTCGCGCGGGGTGCCGAGGCGCGGGACGCGGCAGGTCGCGGCATGCCGAGCGCGCGGGGCGGCAGGCCGGGGCGCACGGGGCGGCAGATCGGGGGCGGGCACGAATTTCCCGCGGCACTTTGGAAAAAGCGCGCCCCCAAGTCAGCGGTGTCAGCGTGCAAAGAAGCCCTTGCGGAAGGCGTCGTCCTTCGCGGGCGGCTCCTTCGCGCCCTGTTCGCCGAGGGCGACGATGCCGGCCCGCTCGACGAGCAGCGTGTTCGCGAGCAGGCTCTCGAGGTCGGCCGGGCTCATGGGCAGGTAGTACACGTAGCCTTGGATGTAGCGGATGCCGCTTCCGCGCAGCGCGTCGACCTGGCGCTCGGTCTGCACGTCGTCCGCGATCACGCTGACGCCGGCCTCGCGCGCGAGCCCAGGCTGTTGCCGAACTCGTCCAGGAAGACCCCGATGCCCATCTTTTTGAGGCCCGAGACGAGGGCGTGCGCGGCGTCGGGGTCCTGGAGGAACAACGACTCCGGGACCTCGGCCTTGAGCAGCTTGCCGAGGTGCTCGGGGACGTCGAGCGTCGCCACGTCGACCGGGCTGATGTTGAACGAGATCGGCACGGGCTGGAAGCCGCGGCGCAGCTGGTCGCGCAGCCACGCGACGACCGATTTCCAGATGTACTTGTCGAGCATGACGATGAACCCGGTGCGCTCGAGGACCGGGATGAACTCCTCCGGGTCGAGCTCGACGTCGTCGGTGCGCCAGCGCGCGAGCGCCTCGGCCCCGCAGATGCTCCCCCTGCCCAGGACGACCTGTGGCTGGAGGACGAACCCGATGCGTCCTTGGCGCAGGGCGTAGTGGAAGTCCGAGAGCATGAGGTGCTCGTCGAACTGTCTCTTCCAGTCCGCCGCGCGGAAGAACCAGATGCGCGTCTCGAAATGCTCCTTGCCCTGCGTGTTCGCGAAGGACGCCTTCGCGTAGCAGTCGTCGCCGAGCTCCTGGGCGGACTCGAGCGTATAGACGCCCATCGAGGGGAGGAACCCGACGGAGGAGTCGTGGCTGGCGACGACCTCGCGCACGCGCCGGTAGACCTCGTCCAGAAGCTCCTGGTCGAGCGCGACGAGCAGGCTGAAGTCGTCCTCTCCCCAATAGCCCGCGCAGAGCTTGCTCTCGCCCTGCATGCCCCTGAGCACTCCCGCCACCTCGGATACGAGGAGCTTCCCCTCCTCCTTCCCGTGCCACTCGTAGAAGATCGGCAGGTTGTCGATGTCGAGGGCGACGAACGCCCACTGCTCTGCGGGGTTGGCCCGGCACCACTCCCTCGCGGTCTCGATGAAGTCGCTGCTGCAAAGAAGTCCGGTCAAGGGGTCCAGGCGCTTCTCGCCAGCCGTGCGCGCCTGGCCCAAGCCCACGCCGTGGCGGCTCGGCGCGTGCGCGTCGCCGGCCTGGGAGCCTTCCCGGCCGTCGCCCTGGCCATCGCCCGCACGGCCAAGGGTACTCGCCCCCTCGCGGAGCCGCTGGTCGAGGTCGTTCAGGATGGGGAGCGGTTGCCGATCGACGAGGTCGAGGAAGACCACGGCGTAGCGCATGGATACCGGAAGCTCCTCTCCCTCGAACCTGATCGGCTTCGCGAGCTGGGCGGAGACCTCCTGGCGCAGCGCGACGAACTCGGAGCCGCGGGCACGGTACGCGAGGCCGCGGCCGCGCAGGACCGAGAGCAGGCGGGCCGAGAGCAGGCTCAGCGCGCGGTCGCCCGCCTCGTAGCCGAGCGTCGCGTTGATCTCGGCGACGCCGTCGACCTTGATTCCCAAAAGCCCGCAGCTGTCTTGGCCGTAGCGGCAGTCGTCGACGGCGGCCATGAGCGAGCGGATGTCGCCCAGCCCCGTGGCCAGGTCGGTGTTCTCGGCTATGCTCCGGTTCGTGATGACGCCGGCGATGAGCGAAGGGATGCCGGCGTCCGCGTTCCCGTCCAGGCGGAAGGCGCGGCACTCGCAGACCATGAAGGAGCCCGCCGCGTCGCGGGCGCGGTACTGGGCGGCGAGATGGTGGGTCTTTCCCTGGAGGAGCTCCCCTGCGCCCTCCAGGTAGGCCGAGAGGTCGTCGGCATGGACGTGCTCGCCCCAGACCTTGGTCGTGTTCTCGAGGTTGGCCGAGGGTATGCCGAGGTCGGTGACGGCGTTGGCGGACCAGCGTGAGCGGTCCGACTCGATGTCGATCACGAACTGGTAGCGCTCGGGGACCGCCATGGCGAGCGCCTCGAAGACGCGCTCGGTAAAGAAGCGCGCGTTGAAGTCGCCGCCCCTCGCCGCCGCGGCTCCGGGGACGTTGCGCATGCGCTGCTGGGCCGACCGGTGGGCGAGCTTGTAGCGGTACATCTTCCGGTCAGCGTCGGCGGTGATGTCCTTGCGGCTTCCGCCCTCGTCGGGGTGGACCTTGGAGCAGCCGTAGCTGAAGCTGAAGGTCATCGGCTCGGTCGCAGTGGACTTCTCGACGAGCTCATCGCGGGCCTTCTCGAGGCGGGAGGCGAGTGAGGACTCGGTGTCGCGCGGGGAGATCAAGACGAACTCGTCCCCGCCGATGCGGTAGGCGCCCGACCCGTCCCCCTCGCGGCGGCAGGCGCGCAGGAGCTCGGCGACGGTGAGGATGTAATGATTGCCCTCGTCGTGACCGAAGGCGTCGTTCGCGTACTTGAGGTTGTCGGGGTCCACGAGCGCGACGGTGAAGGGGGCCTGCGCGTCCCATAGCTCGTCGACGGCGTGGCCGTAGCCCATGCGGTTGCCGGCGCCGGCTCGGTCGGTGATACATTCATATGCGTCCCAACTTCGTCTTTTGTTGCCGCACAGCGAGGAGAAGCGCTTGAAGCAGGCGGTCATCGGCATACTCGCCCACGTCGACGCGGGCAAGACCACGCTCGCGGAGGCCATGCTCTACGACGCCGGGCGCATCCGCGCGCTCGGGAGGGTGGACCGCGGCGACGCGC
>NZ_DAWEMK010000035.1:0-7702 GCF_052362415.1 Paratractidigestivibacter sp.
AGGGCGGGCCTCTGGCCCGCCACTGCTATTTACACCACTTTATGGACGTAGCTGATCGAAGGACAGCTGCCGCTGCGCAAAACTCGCTTAGGGCTACGTCCAAGTGAACTCGGAACACAAAACTCGCTTAGGGCTACGTATTTTTGAGGCCTCGGGCGCCCCGATGATGGGAATCGGAAGCAAAACTGCAGGTTGCTGGAGCTGATGAAGAATCGGATTCGCTTCGGCCGTCAAAATCCCGTGGCCCTAATCGAAAAGTGTGCAAGATATTGCCTTTGACGTGGCCCTAATCGCAAAGTGTGTAAAGCTTTGTCTGTGACGTGGCCCCAAGCCAATAGTGTGCAAACAAAGCGGCCCGGCAGCTGTGCTGCCGGGCCGCTCGGGGGGTGCTTCTGAAGTCGAGCTTACGCGAACTCGATGTCGCCGGTCGTCGCGTCCATGCTGTTGACGATGGCGAGCGACTCGACCTGGTACCCGCGCTCGCGGAGCTGCTTGCCGCCAGGCTGGAAACCCTTCTCGATCGCGATGCCGATGCCCTCGACGACCACGCCGGCCTTGTCGCAGATCTCGAGCAGGCCGTTCAGGGCGCAGCCCATTGCGAGGAAGTCGTCGAGGATGATGACGTGCTCGCCGCGCTCGAGGAAGCGCTTGGCGACGATGACCTCATAGGTGCGGCCCTTGGTGTAGCTGCGGATCTGGGTGCGGTACTGCTCGCCGTCGAGGTTCTTGGACTCGGTCTTGCGCGCGAAGACCACGGGGACGTCGCCGAAGTGGCGGGAGGCGACGCAGGCGATGCCGATGCCGGAGGACTCGATGGTCAGGATCTTGTCGACTTGCTTCCCCGCGAATAGACGGGCCCACTCGGCGCCCATCTGGTCGTAGAGCGCGACGTCGCACTTGTGGTTGAGGAAGCTGTCGACCTTGAGGACGTTGCCCTCTCGAACGATTCCGTCCTTGCGAATACGGTCCTCGAGCTCCTTCATGCGCAACCTCCCAGGTGGTCTGTGCGTGGGTTTCTGAAAATGGTTGCACTACATTATGCCGCGCAAATTGCCGTTGCCAACCCGAAAAGTGCCGTTCGCCGACAATTTATACAGCATTCGTTGGATTGGCGTTATATGCAAGCGAGTCCAACGCAGGTTGGCGCACGCATGGCGAACAACTCATCCCCCTTCGGGTATATGCGATTATGCCATCGGGCTAATGCTGCGTACGCTGAGCGCTCACACCAACCCGTGCGACTTGAGCAGCCAGAGCCAGAAGGTGATGGTCACCGACGAGAGCAACGTCGTGAGCATGACGACGCTCGAGTTGACGTCCCCCTCATAGCCCATGTTGCGCGCCATGACGTATCCGCTGACGGTCGAGGGCAGCCCGAGCATCATCATGACGGCGACGAGCTTCTGTCCAGTGAAGCCGAGCGCGAGCGCCAAGGGGAGGAACACGAGCTCCAGCCCCACGAGCTTGATGGCGCTCGAGATCACGGACGGCGTCCCGACGGCGAATGCGCGGCGGAAGCTGAACGAAGCGCCGAGCGCGATGAGGCCGAGCGGCGTGGCGATCGCGCCCACGTCGTGGACGGCGGTGCCGAGGACGGCCGGCATGGGGATGCGCAGCAGCGCCCACGCGACGCCGGCGACGATGCCCAGGATGATGGGGTTCGTGGCGATTCCCTTGAGGGTTTGCCGTATGAGCTCGGGGCTCACGCCGCGGGTCTCTTTGCCCGGACGCATGAGCTCGAGGATGATGACCGCGCTCACGTTGTAGATGGGGACGGCGCCGATGACCATGAGGGGAGCGACGCCGGCCTCCCCGTAGATGCTCTGGAGGAACGCGATGCCGAGGAAGGCCGCGCCGGAGCGGTAGGAGGCCTGGATGAACTCGCCGCGCCATGGCTGACGCCCGAACGCGCGCGAGACGAGCCAGCACAGCACGATGCTGGCGAGCGTGGCTGCGGCGCAGAATGCGACGAAGCCACCGTCCCATGCTGCGGCGATGTCCATCTGGTATAGGTCATCGAAGAGGACGAGCGGCAGGCAGATCTTGAAGACGAACGAGTTCGCGGCGTCGGCGAAGGCCTGCGTGACGATGCCGACGCGCCGCAGGAAGTAGCCCAGCATCATCATGAGGAAGATGGGCAGCGTCGCGTTCAGGCTGAATACGAGGTCTTCCATGCTAGGCGGACGCTTCTGGCGCGGAGATGCCGAGGCGCGGCTCGAGCCAGGTCGCCACGCCGTCTTCCCAGACGGTGTCGGTCTGGTCGTCTGCGGCCGCCTTGACCTCGGCGGTCGCGTTGCCCATCGCGACGAAGGTGATGCCGCGACCGCACATGCTGAGGTCGTTCCCGGAGTCGCCGAACGCGACGGCGCGGGAGGGGACGATGCCCAGGCGGCGGCAGAGCTCGACGAGGGCTGCGCCCTTGGACGCGGCGGAGCTCGTGAACTCAGGCGTCTTTGCGTCCATGCGCGCGATGCCGATTCCGCCGAGCTCGGTCAGCTTGGCGATGAGCTTATCGGCGGACTCGCTGGAGGGCATGGTGCAGTCGACCTTGTCGAGCTGCTGGGTAGGGCGCGCGAGGAAGGCGTCGAGCATCGAGTCCACGCCGGATCCGCTGAAGAGGCTGAGGACGGCGTCGATGGGGTTGCCACGGCCCTCATTGGAGGCGGGGGAGCCGCTGTGGGCAGCAGCGTCGTCGGTCTTCGCGTCGCGCTCGGCAAGGTCCTGGGCGATCTTCTCGCAGTGGCGCTTCTCCATGAGGGACTCGACGTCGGTATGGATGCTGCCGGTGCCGCCGTACTCGGTGATCAGGGCGAGGAGCTTCTCGGCGAGGGGCCGCGGGATGCTGTGGCTGAAGTCGAGGTCGCTGCGGCGGGTTCCGACGACGCGCGCGCCGTTGCAGGTGATGGCGTAGTCGAGCCACGGCGCCTCGGGGATCTGCTCGCCGATCATCCACAGCGGGCGGCCGGATGCGACGGCAACGAGCGCGCCGGAGTCGTGGGCCGCCTGGAACGCGGCGTAGACGCGTGGCGAGACCAACTGGTTGTTCGGTGAGGCGAAGACGGTCCCATCGAGGTCGAAGGCGATGAGGTCGAAGGGACGGCTGCTCTCGGGCGCGGCGTCGTTTGCGGGCACGGTGACTCCTAACTTGCTTGTTTACCGCGCTCGATTATGACTGAACGGCCTGGGTGGGTCTCTGTAAAGGTTCTGTAGCGAAATAATCGACGCATATGGGGAGGGGGAGCGGGGTTCTTTGTATAGGAGCGGCTACTTGCTTGGCGGGGTGCTCTGACGGTGCGCGCCGGCGACGTTGCGCGGTCTCCTCCACCCTTTAATGATGTTCGCACCCGGATGGACCGCATGCGGGGCCTCTGAAGGGCTCCATGTGGTCCATCCGGGTGCGAACATCGGAAGAGAGGCGATTACGAGCGAGCCGACGTCGCCTCTACAGCTCCACGCGGCTGCGGAAGTCCCCTGTGCCTTGGAGCGCGCGGATGTTGTGCGCGGCGATGCGCACGATGTTGTCGAGCGTCGCGGGTAGGTGGTAGAAACCGCTGATGTGGGGCGTGAGCAGGAGGTTCGGCGCGTCCCAGAGCGCGTCGCCTGCGGACAAGGGCTCGGGTGTGCAGACGTCGATCGCGGCGCCCGCAAGGTGGCCCGACTCGAGCGCGGAGATGAGCGCGGGCTGGTCGACGAGGTCCCCGCGCCCGGCGTTGCCGAAGTACGCCCCCGGCTTCATCGCAGCAAAGAAGCCCGCATCGGCGATCCCGTGCGTGGCGGGCGTGCTCGGCAGGACCGATGCCACGATGTCTGCATGCGGCAATAGCGCGGGCAGATCGTCCATTGTGGCCATCCGCTCGAACGGGGCCTGGGCTGTAACCGCGTGCCGGCGCACGCCGGTGACGCGCGAGCCGACTGCCGAGAAGAGCGCAGCCAGGTGCGTGCCGATGTCTCCCGCGCCGAGCACGAGCACGTTCGCTCCGGCGGGCGTCGCAACCTCGCCGAGGTCGTCCCATTGGTGGCTATGCTGCAGGTCGCGGTAGCCGGGGAGTTTCTTCATGACGGCGAGGATCTCTGCAAAGAGGTGCTCCGAGACCGCCTGGCCGTAGGCGCCCGTTGCGCAGCAGAGCACGGCGCCTGCAGGCAGCGCGCCCGGGGCCGCGTATTTGTCGTATCCCGCGGAGTTCAACTGAATAAGCTGCAGGTGGGAAGCGGTGTGCAGCCGCGCGGCGGGGAGGTTGCCCACGATAACGTCGGCGGAGGCGACCTGTTTGTCCGTCGCGGCCTCGATGCTCGAGTACGCGAACTCCGCGTCCGGCGCAGCGCCCTCGAGCTCGGCTTTGTGCTTCTTGCTCGCCGGAATCAGTACCAGGATGTTCATTTGCGGCTCCTTTAGCCCTCTGTTGTTCGTGGAATAAATATTACACCTAGAACACACGTACCTATGATAGTATTTACCTGTGACGATAAGAGTAATGCTTGACGATATTACTGCGAGGCGATACTATGATTACGAGTTATAGGAACACCGTGACGTATAACCTCGCCCACGGCATCAGGGTGCCTGCGTTTGCAGCGTTCGAGAGGATCGCCCTCCGCAAGATCAGGCAGCTCCAAGTTTCTGCGAGCCTCGACGACCTGAGAGTTCCTCCCGGAAACCACCTCGAGGCGTTGAAGGGCGATCGAGCGGGGCAATACAGCATCCGCATTACTAGTCAGTACCGCCTTTGCTTCGAGTGGAGCGACGGCGTCGCGGACAATGTCGAGATAGTCGACTATCACTAGTTGGAGGCGCTCATGGACTTTCAGATTGCTCCCGTCACACCGGGGGAGCTGCTCAAGGAGGAGTTCCTGGAGCCTATGGGGATCTCGCAGTACCGCCTTGCCAAAGAGACGGGTATCCCCGCTCAGCGCATAGGCCAGATTGTGCTCGGCAAGCGTCGCGTGACCGCGGACACCGACCTGAGGCTCTGCAAGTTTTTTGGGCTCACCGACGGGTATTGGATGCGGGCGCAGGTGGCCTACGACACCGAGGTCGAGAAGCGCCGCCTCGCGCCGGAGCTCGCGAAGATTCGCCCTTGGAACAAGGTCGCGGCTCTTTAGCTGTTCTTCTGCGTTGCGCAGAGAAGCGCGCGAGGCACACGGAGACGGCGCTGGCGTAGCGCTGTCCTGCGGCCTTCCGCCACGGAATCCGCATCGGGCTCGGGCATGATGGAGGACGGCCGAACGAACCGAACCGCATCGACGGAAGGCACCGCCCTATGCATTATCTGCTCGAATACTCCCCGCGCTTCTCGCTGGCGCTCGCGCTGTGGCCGTTGGCGTCGCTCGTCTGCACGCTGCCTATCCTCGCCATCCTCTACCGGCGAGACGGCCGCCTCCGCTTCTGGTCGGTCGCCTGCGCCTATATCGTCGTTTTCTACCTTCTCGGCCTCGCGTGCTTCACGCTCTACCCGCTGCCATCGGGCAACTCCGGTCCCGGCATCACCTACGGGGTCAAGCCGAACCTCGACTTCTGGCTCTTCGCGCGGCAGATACGCTCGTGGAACAAGTCCGCGATCTTCGAGCTCCTCGCCAATGTGGCGCTCTTCGTGCCCTTCGGCTTCATCGTGGCGCGCGGCGCCGGCTGGGGTCCGGTCCGCTCGACCCTGGCGGGATTTGCCGTGTCGCTTTTGGTCGAGACGACGCAGCTCACGGGCGTCTGGCACCACTACGCGTATGCGTACCGCACCTTCGATGTCGATGACCTGCTGACGAACACGACGGGCGCGTTCGTGGGCTGGGCCTGCGCCGCCGTGTTCACGCACTTCGTCCCGTACCGCATCGAGCCTGAGGCGCTCGAGCCCACGCACAGTCCGAGCATTGTGCGCCGCATGGTCGCCTTCGTGCTCGACATGGTGCTGACCTGGGTCGTCGCGATGGTGTTCATCGTGGTCGCGCAGTATGTGCTGTGCCATTACTTCGCCGATTGGCGCCACTTTGCCCGCATGATGGACCTCGTCTCGCGCTGGTCGTTCCGCGCGATGCTCGTGTTCTTCGAGTTCCTCGCGCCATTGGCGTGGAAGGGGCGCACCCTCGGCGGGTCCTTTGTGCGCATGAGCTGCGAGACGCGCCCGCGCCGCGGGCTGCTGCGCGTCGTTTTCTTCGTCGTGCGCCTCGCAGTGTTCTACCTGGTGGTCAAGTTCCCGGCCTATGCGCTGGCGGCGCTGCTCGTGTGGTGGGTCGTCTTTCGCGCCATGCCCTACGACATGCTGCCCGCTTCGCGGGAGCTGGAGCCCGAGCAGGGGTAGGGTCGCTCGGGCGTCGCGCGCGCCTCGGTTGTAGAAGAACAAGCAGCGCGAGTGATGAGCAGGGGTAGGGCCGTTCGGCCGTCGCGCGCGCCGAGGCGGCTGGCACGTTCAGCCTCGGTTCCTCTCCGCTGCCGCGCCGGCCGTGCCCCCTACAGCTCGATGAACTCGACCTCGTGGCCGGCCTCGGCAAGCAGCGCGACCAGGTCCTCGCAGCGCACGTGAACGCTCGCGGTGTTGCTGCAGGGGTGGCAGCCGACCCAGCCCCAGCGGCGGAAATCGGCGTCGAGCGCGACGCGGATGCTCCCCGGCTCGGCGTTCAGCGCGGCGAAGGGCGTGACGGCGCCCGGGTAAATGCCGATGCGCTCGGCGAGGTCCTCCTCCGAGGCGAAGCTGAGGCGCTTGCTTTCGAACTGCGCCTGCACGACGTGCAGGTCGACCTTCTTGTGGTCGGGCACCGTGACCAGGTAATAATTGCGGTGCTTCGGGTCGCGCAGAAAGAAGTTCTTCGCCTCGTGCTCGTCAAAGGGCAGCTTCGCCATCGCGTCGGCCTCCTCGACGGAGCACACCGGCGGGTGCTCGACGGCCTCGTACTCGATGTCTCGCGCGTCGAGCAGGTCGTAGATGTCCTGCTTGGTTAGGGTGCCGGGGATCGTCCGGGTGTCTTCCCAGGTCTGCTGCTGTGCCACGTCAGCCTCGCTTCGAGCCCTGGCGGCAGATGCCGCCCTTGTGGCCGCAGGCCTTGTTCGGGCCCATGCCCTTCTTTGCGGCGACGGCGCCGAAGCCTGCGCGCCCGCCTCCCAGCTTCTTCGGGATCGGCGGCAGGTTGGGGTGGCCCTTCTCTTCACTGCTCATCTTCGGCGCTCCTTGCGCGGCGGGCGCACGGGCCCGCCCTCGTGGTCTTCCGTCGGAATCGTATCGCATCCGTCGTGCGCGACTGTTTGGAAACCCGTACGCAAATTCGTTGTGGATAATGGATTCACGTTTATCTGTGCGCGCCGGCCCCGGCGCCGCGAAGGCACGAGTCCCGGGGAGGCCCGGGGGAGAGCGGGGTTTTAATGGTCAAGCTGTACGACGAGGGCGTCTTCCTGCGCAACGGTGACGAGGTCATCCCCGCGAGCCAGGCGGCCGAGGCCGGCATCGCCGCCGCGGCCGAGGAGGCCCGCCGCGGCACCATCGCCTACTCGATCCTCCAGGCGCACAACACCTCGGGCGACCCGGACATGCTCAAGGTCCGCTTCGACGCCATGGCCAGCCACGACATCACTTTCGTCGGCATCATCCAGACGGCCCGCGCCTCCGGCATGACCGAGTTCCCGCTGCCCTACGTCCTCACCAACTGCCATAACTCGCTGTGCGCCGTGGGCGGCACCATCAACGAGGACGACCACCTCTTCGGCCTCACCGCTGCCCAGAAA
>NZ_DAWEMK010000035.1:7712-8369 GCF_052362415.1 Paratractidigestivibacter sp.
GCCTTTCGGCCGCGAAGCGCTACGGCGGCATCTTCGTTCCGCCCCACATCGCCGTCATCCACTCCTTCATGCGCGAGAACTTCGCCGGCTGCGGCAAGATGATCCTCGGCTCCGACTCCCACACCCGCTACGGCGCCCTGGGCACCATGGCCATCGGCGAGGGCGGCGGCGAGCTCGCCAAGCAGCTGCTTAAGGACACCTACGACGTCGCCTACCCCGGCGTCGTCGCCATCTACCTCACCGGCGCCCCGCGTCCCGGCGTGGGCCCGCACGACGTCGCGCTCGCTATCATCCGCGCCGTCTTCAAGAGCGGCTACGTGAAGAACAAGGTCATGGAGTTCGTGGGCCCCGGCATCGCGAGCATGACGACCGACTATCGCAACGGCGTCGACGTCATGACGACCGAGACCACCTGCCTTAGCTCCATCTGGGCGACCGATGAGGACACCTGCGCGTTCCTCACCGAGCACGGCCGCGAGGGCGACTACCGCGAGCTCAAGCCCGCCGACGTCGCCTACTACGACGGCTGCGTGGAGGTCGACCTCTCCGAGGTCAAGCCCATGATCGCGCTGCCCTTCCACCCGTCCAACGGCTTCACCATCGACGAGCTCAACGAGAACCTCGAGGACATCCTGCACGAGGTCGAGGTCGAGGCGG
>NZ_DAWEMK010000035.1:8379-13415 GCF_052362415.1 Paratractidigestivibacter sp.
CATCGGCGGCAAGAAGGTCAACTTCAGCCTGCTCGACAAGGTCGTCGACGGCAAGCTCCACGTCCAGCAGGGCGTGATCGCCGGCTGCTCCGGCGGCAACTACGACTCCGTCGTCCAGGCGGCCCGCGCGCTCAAGGGCGCCAACATCGGCTGCGGCGAGTTCTCGCTGTCCGTTTACCCCACGAGCCAGCCGGTCGCGCTCGAGCTCACGCGCCGCGGCTACATCTACGACCTCATGGAGGCGGGCGCCATCGTGCGCACGGCCTTCTGCGGCCCGTGCTTCGGCGCCGGCGACACGCCCGCCAACAACGGCCTGTCCATCCGCCACACCACGCGCAATTTCCCCAACCGCGAGGGCTCCAAGCCCGGAAACGGCCAGCTCTCGGCCGTCGCGCTCATGGACGCGCGCTCTATCGCAGCCACCGCAGCCGCCGGCGGCGTGCTTACCCCGGCCACCGACCTGCCCGACGAGACTTGGGACGAGAAGTGCGAGTACCACTTCGACTCCGCCCCCTACAAAAAGCGCGTCTACTGGGGCTTCGGCAAGGAGGACCTCGGCTCCGCGCTGGTCGAGGGCCCGAACATCAAGCCCTGGCCCGCGATGGAGCCCCTCGCTCAGGACATCCTGCTCAAGGTCTGCTCAAAGATCATGGACCCGGTGACCACCACCGACGAGCTCATCCCCTCCGGAGAGACGAGCTCCTACCGCTCCAACCCGCTCGGCCTGGCCGAGTTCACCCTCTCGCGTCGCGACCCCGAGTACGTCGGCCGCTCCAAGGCCGTAGACGCCGTCGAGAAGCGCCGCGTCGCCGGCGAGGACCTCGCCGAGGCCGACCCGGCGCTGGCCGGCGTGTTCGGCGCGCTCGCCGCGGCGGGCGTCGAGGCCGACTCCAAGGCGACCGAGTACGGCAGCATGGTCTACGCCGTCAAGCCCGGCGACGGCTCCGCCCGCGAGCAGGCCGCGAGCTGCCAGCGCGTGATCGGCGGCCTCGCGAACATCGTCAGCGAGTACGCCACCAAGCGCTACCGCTCCAACGTGATGAACTGGGGCATGCTGCCCTTCCAGATGGAGGGCGAGCCCAACTTCGAGGTTGGCGACTACGTGTTCGTGCCCGGCATTCGCGCCACGCTCGACGGCGAGCTCGCTGACATCGCCGCATGGGTCGTCCGCGCCGACGGGTCCGTCGAGCAGGTCAAGCTCGCGATCGCCGACATGACCCCCGAGGAGCGCGCCATCGTCAAGGCCGGCTGCCTCATCAACTACAACCGCGAGAAGAACGCGTAGCCTCTAACGGTTTCGCACACAAAGAAGGGCCCGCGGGAGCCGCCGAAAATTGGCGTGCCCGCGGGCCCTTTAGCTAAGTCGCGTTGCCGCTACTTGACGAGGCTGCCGCCCCACTCGACCACCGTGAAGCCGACGCGCTCGGGTGCCGCGAGTTCCTGGGTGGGAATATCAACCGGGGAGTCTGCGGGCTTCCACGCCATGAACACGCGAAGCAGCGTGTCGGGCTCGGGATCAATGTGGAGCTGGGCCGCCTGCGTATAGGCGTCTGCCTGGAACGAGATGATGTTGTAGGGATTGTCCTGCATAAGCGGCAACCAGTAGACGATGAACTCGTTCGCTTCCTTGCGATTTAGCCCCAGCTGCCCGAGCGCACTCTCGAGGAAGGCCGCGGTGTCGCCTCCTGCCACGCAGAAGCCCTTGGAGAAATCGTACGCGGCGTCGTTCTCGCCTTCCCAGTACAGGTAGTTGTACGTCTGCCCGTCTGCGTCCGTGAGCGTTCCGTCGGGCAGCGCGGTGACGTTCCACTTGCCGTTGTAGTCGGGATACGTGCAGGTCAAGTCTCCCGTATAGTCAAGCTCGACCGAGACGTCCTCCTTCTGTTCCGGGTAGAGATAGATGACCGGCTTCAAATCCGGTTGCTCGGCCTCGCGGGCACACCCGGATGCCGTAAGGAGGCATCCGCAGGCCAAGGCCACCAAAAACGTCAGGGCGATGATTCGTGGCGATGCGTTTTTCTTCATGCGAGCCGCCTCCTTTGGGACGAATATAGCGGGTAAGTCAATTCTAAGGAGCTTGCGGTAAGGCGGGCATTCGCGAACGTTGCGGAATCCCGCGAAGGGTATTTAACGACCCACGGGCGCAGATCGTCCGCGCCGTTTGAGGTCGCAAACGGGTCAGCTTATATAAAACAACACGATGTAGGTATCCTATTTCGAAAAGCTCGAGTAGCTCAAATAGTTCTAGCTTTTTTACCTGCGGAAACGTCAGCGCAAAGTAACCTCTACTCACACATTTTAGAATTGGATACCTACTTCGTGACTTTTTCTGCGTGAATGACGTTGTTTAGACCCGTCGGAAGGCGTTGCCCTTCGACTTGGGCTCAGAAATAAAGCTTCGCGTCCGTGCCGGGCGCGAAAAAGCCCCGCCCCCGCCGAGGCGCGCTGCTCGCGCGTAAGGCGATGGGGCGGGGCGCCGCTGTTCGGACGCTAGGCCATGAGCGCTACGGCATGATGGAGTTGGCGCCGTCGACGATCACGGACTGGCCGGAGTAGTAGCAGGAGTCGGGGCCCGCGAGGAAGGCGACGACGGGAGCGATGTCGCCCTCGGGGTCGCCGAAGCGGTGCATGGGGTTGAGCATGACCTGCTTCTTGTACTCCTCGGGGAACTTCTCGGCCCAGGCCTTGGCGGCGGGGGACTCGGCGCCGGGGAGCACGACGTTCACGCAGATGCCGTACTGGCCCCACTCCTTGGCGGCGATCTTGGTCAGGCCGCGCAGGGCCTCCTTGTTGGAGCCGTAGGCGAGCTGGCCGGCGATGCCGAACATGCCGGTGGCGGAGGCGAAGTTGATGATACGGCCCTCGCCTTGCTCCTTCATGTAGGGGAAGGCGGCCTGCATGTAGTTGAGCGAGCCGATGGTGCCCGACTCCCAGGCGGCGAGCATGTTCTCGTAGGTGGTGTCCTCGACGGGGGCGGAGGGCACGATCGCCTGGCCGTTGTTGACGATGACGTCGATGGAGCCGAAGGTATCCACAGCTGCCTTGACGACCTCCTCGACGCGGGCGCGGTCGGCGGAGTCGCAGGTCATGGCCAGGCCCTGGCCGCCCAGTTCTTCGATCTCGGCGACGGTCTGCTGGATGGGGGCCTCTCGGCGCCCGGTGCACACGACCTTGACGCCGCGCTTGGCGAGGCACAGCGCGATGCCCTTGCCGATGCCCTGTCCTGCGCCGGTGACGACGGCGACCTTCTCGTTGAGCTGCTTCATGTTGTGCTCCTCTCATAGTGCCCCGTAAATACACACGGTGCCAAGTATCCCAGCCGCCCGCACGCGCGTGAATCGTCCCTCGACGAGCGGCGGGGTTTTGCTGGTAAGGGCAACCTGGAGGACGGGTCATCAGCCGCGCGCCGCGTGCGCTTGACTATCATGTAGACAAATTGTCGATAGGTCCTGGCGCCAGGTCAGCAAACGGGAAGGATAGCCAAATGGCAAAGGCCGCCTTCATCGCCGCCCCGAACCAAAGGACGGCGTATATCAATGCAAACGTGCTCGACGGAACCGAGGGCATGGAGCCGCTCGAGAACCACGCGGTCGTCGTTGAGGGGCAGCGCATCGTGGAGGTCGCCCCCACGGCCGAGGCGGACCTTGCCGGCTGCGAGCTCGTCGACCTCAAGGGCGCCTACCTGCTTCCGGGTCTCATCAACATGCACGTGCACCTCGCGGGCAATGGCAAGCCCCAAAAGAAGCAGCGCGACAACGAGGCGCTGGTCAAGAAGGTCATGGCCAACGGCCTTACGCGTGCGATCGCGTATCGCCTGGTGGCGGAGTACGCGCGCCTGGAGCTGCACAGCGGCGTCACCACCATCCGCACCGTCGGCGGCCTGGGCGACTTCGACACGCGCGTGCGCGACGCCGGCGCCGCCGGCAGGCTCGACGCTCCGCGCATCCTCGCTGCCAACCAGGGAATCTCGGTGCCCGGCGGCCACATGGCGGGCTCGGTGGCCATCGCGGCGCGAAGTATCCCCGAGGCCCTGGCCCAGGTCGACGTCGCACGCTCACAGGGCGCCGACCTTATCAAGCTCATGATTACCGGCGGTGTGCTCGACGCCAAGGAGAAGGGCACGCCCGGCGAGCTCAAGATGGATCCCGCCATGGTGCGCGCGGTGTGCGACCGCGCCCACGAGCTCGGCTTTACCGTTGCCGCGCACGTCGAGTCTACAGAGGGCGTGCGCGTCGCGCTCGAGGGCGGCGTCGACTCGATCGAGCACGGCGCCGCGCCGACCGACCAGATCATGGGCCTTTTCAAGAAGAACGGCCCGTTCCTCTGTACCACGATCTCGCCGGCGCTGCCCTACGCGCTCTTCGACCGCTCCGTCTCGTGCGCGAGCGAGGTCGAGCAGTACAACGGCAACATGGTCTTTGAGGGTATCATCGCCAACTCGAAGGCTGCTCTCGAGCAGGGCGTTCCCGTGGCCCTCGGCAACGATGTGGGCTGCCCCTGGATCACCCAGTGCGACTTCTGGCGCGAGCTTCGCTACTTCGAGAAGTACGTCGGCGTCTCCCGCTCGTTCGCGCTCCACACGGCGACGCTGCGCAACGCCCAGCTCGCCGGCGTAGGGGACGTGACGGGCTCGATCGAGGTGGGGAAGGACGCCGACATGATCGTCGTCGACGCGAACCCGCTCGACGACCTGTGCGCGCTGCGCACTCCCAGGCACGTCATCCACCGCGGCCGCTTCATCGCCAAGCCCAACGTGAAGCGCAACGCCGTGGTCGACCGCGAGCTCGACAAGTTCCTGTAGGGGCTCGAAGCTCGGGAGCTGCGCCGTTTGGCTTTAGTCCCAAAAATGCTGTTTTAGTCAAAAGGTTCGCCGGGGACAGAATTCTGTGGAGGTCTGCTCCTTGGCGAATCTGCCTGTATGCAGGGGGGCGGAATCGGGCCGTAAATCGCGGGTTATGGCCTGAAGTGCAGCGACGAAAAGCGAAAGCGATTGAGTTCTGTGAAGCCAGCGGAAGAAGGACGAGCCGCGCCCAAGC
>NZ_DAWEMK010000035.1:13425-16283 GCF_052362415.1 Paratractidigestivibacter sp.
AAGAAGGCCAGGTCCGACGTTCCCGCGACTGGCGGCAGCGCCAACGCCGCTCTTCCCGTTGCCGCAGCCATCGCCGACGTTGCCCTCGTGGGCGCTGTGGCGATCCGCAAGCGTAACGACCGCTGGGGAGCGTGGCCCACGCGATCTTCTTCATAGCATGAGCCAGCACCTGATTCTGGGCGGTCCTTTTGGGTCGCCCTTTCTTTATTCCTTTCCGGGGGTATATCACGGCAATCGCATCTAGACATGACCACAAGATGCGGCTATATGCGTAAATTCAATCTGTCAAATGTGGAGATATTGTTATAGCTCATTCAGAGAAATATAAAACCTGAAAGTAAAATAAAGATTCCCTATTATGTGAAAAAGTACCCACGCTATGAGTAAGAAGGCATAAACCGTCGCAATCCGGCCCTCTTACCAGCGGGGGGGTGCATTGTGTAAATCTCTTTTTGTGTTCAGCTAAGAACAATTTAATCCAAAATCAGATTAAAGCCGTAAGCTAACGGGCTTGTACGATTTAAATAATGAATTTATCTCTAACATTTTTAAGCAAATTTTGGCCGAACATGACTCTGTATAGCTGGGCGCAGGCTCGCCCAGCTCGCATTGTCGTCGGCAAAGAAGGAGCTGAAAATGAAGCGACATACGCATGAACGACCACGAATCGGAGGTGCATTGGAAGCGCCAAGAAAACCTGTCTTGGCGCTGCTGGCAGTGCTGCTTACCGCACTGTGCGTGACACTGTCCGTTCCCGCCGCGGCGTTCGCGGAAGGGGGGGCGACATCGCCAGCAAACCTCCCGTCCACACCAAGACCATCACACCCAACAATGATGGCACCTACGACCTCTCGCTCACCGTCACAGGCGACACCGAGCTGTCGGAGACCAAGACGAGCGCGAACGTCATCGTGGTGCAGGACGTCTCTGGCTCGATGGACAACGACGTCTATACGTATTCGCTCGAGAAGACTGAGGAGTACGACCGGGACGGCACCTACGGCATGGTTGACGGTGAACCTGTCAAGCTGGAGCGAAACTGGGGCTTTTTTGGCTTGGGCGCCTACAACTACTACCTCGACGCGAACGGCAAAGAGGTTAAGTACACCGGCGACATGTACCACAAGGTCGGGAAAGAGACGGGCAAGACGCGCCTCGACGTTGCGAAGGAAGCCCTCAACAGCCTCGCCGATCAGCTGATCGCATCCGACGACAGCACCATCAAGCTGTCGCTCGAGACGTTCTCCGACCGGGGAAGCACTCCGAGCCAGTACTACACCGGCGGTCAGGCGTTCGACTTCAAGAGCGCCGTCAATGGACTGCGAGCCAATGGAGGCACCAATTGGGTCGACGCCCTTACCAAGGCGAACGAGAAGGCGAAGGAAGACCCCAACACTCCCACCTATGTCATTTTCCTCTCTGATGGCGAGCCTACCTATGGCAGGGACCTCTGGGGAAACCGTACCGGTAACGGAACTACTTACCAGGAGGAGTACTTCAACAACGCCGTCGACGAGGCCAACAAGCGTCCGTCTAACGTCAAGGGCCTCTTTACCGTTTATACCGGTTCCGAGGCTGAACAAAGGATGAACAGCTTCGCGCAGAAGACTACCGGCGGCTCCGCGTTCGACGGCACAGACTCCGAGAAGCTCAACGCGGCTTTTGCCAACATTATCCAGACCATCACGAAGTCCGCGGGCTACAAGGACGTTAAGATCGTCGACAAACTTTCCGAGTACGTGACGGGCACCGCCGATGACGGCGCGATTGACCTCGAGTCGGTGGGCTACCAGAAGAACGGCGAGGCCTGGGCCGACCCACCTCGCGCTTCAATCGGCGAGGACGGAACCCTGAGCTGGGACCTCTCGTCCGTCGGCGAGCTCGAGAAGGGCACGACCTACAAGGTGACCTTCAAGGTCAAGCCGAGCCAGGCGGCCTACGATGAGGCTGCCAAAAACGGCAAGGAGACTGTGCTTCCCTCCAATGACGGGGATGGCACCAGCGTCTTCTACAAGACCGTTCTCAAAGAGACGGGCAAGGACGACCAGGTTTCCGACGAGAAGTCCGCCGGCTTCGAGGTCCCGACCTTCTCGGCTCCGGTAGACACCGTGACCGTAAAGAAGGAGTGGGCGAACACCAACGGAGCCCAGCTTCCCGACGCCGTGACCGTCCAGCTTCAGAAGGACGGCCAGAACTACGGCGACCCGTTCCAGCTGACCGCCGCGGGCGACTGGGCAAAGGACACCGTCGTCCCCGCCGGCGTGGGCCAGATCTCCTGGTCCGTGGTCGAGACCGCCGTCGACGGCTATGACACCTCCTATAGCGATGCCGTCAAGGGCTCCGGCGTGCTTACCGTGACCAACACCCACAAGACGTGGCCCGGCAAGCTGGACGGCGCGGCGAACCTCGCCGTGACCAAGGTGCTCGAGGGCCGCGACTGGAAGGACGGCGACTCCTTCAAGTTCAATCTCAAGCAGACCAAGGGCAACGAGTCCGCCGTCAAGATGCCCGAGTCAACCGAGCTCACCATCGACTCGAAGACACCCGACCACAAGGCCGCCTTCGGCGACATCACCTTCTCGGCTGCCGGCGAGTATGAGTTCACCATCACCGAGCTGGGTCAGAGCCACAACGGCGTGACCTACGACCAGACCAAGAACGTCGTCAAGGTCAAAGTTGAAGAGAAGGACGGCAAGTTCGTCGCCAATGTGATCGAGGGCGCGAACCCGACCTTTACCAACACCTACGCGGCGCAGCCCGTCACCCTTGCCTCCGGCGTGAGCGTGACCAAGGTGCTCGAGGGCCGCGACTGGAAGGATTCCGACGCCTTCGAGTTCGCCATTGCTCCGCAGGGCAGT